>CAWKHK010000007.1:0-34330 GCA_963849425.1 uncultured Solirubrobacteraceae bacterium
CGGTCAGCTCGACCGGCGAGGAGAACCGGCCGATCTCGGCAATCCCGCACGCGACGGTGAACGACGTGATCCACCCGAACCCAGGAGCGCTCATCAAGATCGGGATATAGCGATGATCGGCGCCCGAGCGCCCGAGCTCTTTCGCGATCTGAGTAATCCGCGCCTCGAGATCGTCAACCAACACCAGGCCGGCGTCGACGTGCGAGCGCCACGGCTCAAGGGATGTCGAGCTCCTTTAGTAACTTGCGGCCGGCGACGCCGAACAGATCGGACATCTGGCGCTGATGGCCGAAGGTGATCAGCGCCGAATGCACCCGGTTCTTCAGCGCCGAGCGGTGCTTGACCAGGCGCAGCCGCCACCGCGAGATCCCCCGCTCCCGACGCAGCTCCAACGTCGACAGCCAAATCGCCAGCACCAGATCGCGAAACGACAGCCCGGCCAACACCCCCGCGTCGAACTTGTCCGCCTTGCACGCCAGCCGCGCCAGCCCCTTGACCATCTGCGCATCGGCCACCAGCACCCCCCACCCATAGCAGACCAGCTCGACGCGCACGAACCACGCGCCGTTCATCGACTCCACCACCCCACGAACCGCTCCCTCGTACACGGCCACCCGGCAAGCCAAACCGTACAGGCCGTCGCGATCCGGGGCCGCCCTGAACCGATCGATCAACCCCCCCGACCAGAGATCAGGCACACCTCGACTCGTTCGCGACTCAGATCCAGACCAACGTCCAACCCCAACACTCCTCTCCCGGCACGAAGACACGCAGGATCCGCCCAGCCCACCACGTACCGCGACGACGGTCGGTCCTCTGTCCCGAATCGCCGGCCGCGCGGATACCGCGCGCGCCTAACCCACGCCGTCCGATTCGGAGAGCCGACCCCCTCCCAGAGCGCTACACCACCCAAGGAGGGCCCGCCTTCATCGCATTCCCAAGCGGTTTCCGACCAGAACCGTCCTGTCGTGCCACGGAGGCATCCCGCGGCGCGTTCAGAGCCCGCG
This sequence comes from uncultured Solirubrobacteraceae bacterium, assembly GCA_963849425.1. Taxonomy (GTDB): domain Bacteria; phylum Actinomycetota; class Thermoleophilia; order Solirubrobacterales; family Solirubrobacteraceae; genus Palsa-744. Next base: position 1,008 of record CAWKHK010000007.1, read on the forward strand.
CGATGCCTTCGTGGTGCGAAAGCTGGCGTTCCCCGGCATGAGTACAAAGCCGGTCCGCCGGATCAGCCGCCCGGACGGACGGCCTGCGAGTCCTGGATGCGGCCATGCCGATCGTGAAGGATGATCTCCCAATCACCGTGGACGCGGGCGTGCTCCATGGCCGCGCCGGCGGCCGCCTTCTTGGTGGGGAACTCTCCCTGCGGCTCACCGTGCTCGTGCTTGTAGGTCCATGTCCCGTGGTGAGGCACGACGTGGACGAAGTGCGCCCTGGCGCGTAGGCGCTCGACGGTCCGTTGCGCGACCTCGGTGCTCGAGCGCGGGTTCTGCCCGGTGACGAGGTTTCCGTCGACGATCGAGAACGGCTGCCAGGCCTGCGCCGTGGCGACGTTGCCACCGGCCTCACGCAGCCTGTCTTCGAGGAGCCACGGCGCGCTCCCGGCGAGTCCGGCCTGGGTTTCCTCTTCGTTGGTGAATGCCGACAGCTCGCGCCCACTGAAGGCCCACGACCCGTCGTCGCGCTCGGCGCTCAGCAGCGCCGCGGGACCATGGCATACCGCCGCGATGACCTTGTCGTCGTCGAGCATCGCGATGAGCAGTCGCCCGAGCTCGGGCGACTCGGCCAGGTCCTCCATCGGCCCGTGACCGCCCGGCACGAACACGCCTTCGTAATCAGCCGGGGAGATGTCCTCCAGCGCCGCAGGAGCGGCGAGCACGTCGCTGAGAGCGTCCAGCGCGGCGCGTAGCTCCGCCGCACGGTCTTCTCCGCCGGCACCGTCCGGAGAGAGACTGGCTTCGTCCACCGTCGGCGCGACGCCGCGGGGCGTCGCGACCGTCATGTCGACGTCGGCGTCGCGGAACACTCGCATCGGCTCGACGAGCTCCTCGGCCCAGAACCCCGTCGGATGACTCGTCCCATCGGCGAGTGTCCACGTATCGGCGCCAGTCAAGACCACCAGCAGCCTCGGCCGCTCCTCGTCGCCCTTGTCCAGGTTGTCCGAGCGCTGTTCATCACCTTGCTGCGTTGCCCTCACCTCAGCTCGGCCATCACGGCCGCCGTGATCGCCTGGGCGCTCGCTGGCACGCCCAGCCCGTCGACGTACACGCTCGGCGTCCCGTTGACGCCGCGCGTGATCGCCATCGCCGTCACGTACTCGGCCCACGGGATGTACCGACCGGCCATGACGCACGATCCAAAGTCCTCGTCGAGGCCACATTGGAGCCCCAACTGGACCAGCTCCTCGTCGTTGAGACCGTCGCTCCCCTCCGGGGGCTGGTTCTCGTAGAGGGCGTACAGATACTCGCGGAACTGCTCGCCGTCGGACGCGCAACCAGAGGCGGCTGCCGCGCGCGTGGAGTAGCGCGTCGTGGAGAGGCGATCGAGGAAACCCAGCGGGTGGTAGACGAGCGTGATCACGCCGCGATCGACCAGCGCGTCGACCATCGGCCCGCTTCGTTCCTCGAACATCCGGCAGAACGGGCACAGGAAGTCGATGTACGCGTCGACCACAGCCGGGCCGCTGCCGAGCACGATCCCGTCGCCGTTTGCCCGGGCGCCGGCAGGTACTTGATTGGGTGGGGCGATTACTTCGGGAGTGGCCATGGGAATGTGTGCTCCTCGGTCGTGGTGTTGCCTGCTCGGCCCCGGTTCACTGAGCTAGACGGCGGCGTGACTTGACCCGCGAGTCCACGACTCGCGGCGGCGTAGGTGCGCGGTACAGCTTGTCCGCCGTGCTCGGAGCGGGCCTGTTGCTCCGCCGCCGCGACCAGTGGGTCCACTCGCGGCCGCCGCGAGACGTCACGATGAGGTTCAGGCATGGCTAGGAGAGCCGGCTCCGGCCTCCGCCGAAGACGCCCAGGCCCGGTCCGAGCATGTACAGGGCGGCCAGGATCGTGATGATCACCGAGACGATGTACGGAAGGCCGAGCACCGCGGTCAGCAGCCACACCAGGGCGACGACCACGATTCCGATAATGAGATGGATCATTGGGCTTACCTCCGTCGCAGACCGTTGCTCTCATCAGTGCTAGGCCACGATCGTGCCCGCGCAAGCCGGTGCGAACACGCCATAACGACCTTGTCGTCCTCCGGCTGGGCGCGTAACGGTCCCAGTGATACGGCAATCACATCGCATGAAATCCCCGCGACACGTGGCGCCCGTACTTCGAGGAGCTCACCGACGTGCTGGGCACCGTTGAAGGGACCGTGGAGGTCATCGGGCGCGATGTCGGCGACCAGATCGCGGACGAGCGGCGATCTTCCCGATCTTCGCGCCTTCCCGGTCGACCATCGTCGCGCCGCGCAAACGCAGTGACCGCGCCCGTGGCGGCGCCACAGCAGCCTGTCATCGGTGCGCTGCGAGGGCGCCGCTGGTCAAACGGTCGTGCGCGGCGTGTCGGGGCCGAACGAGCATCCGCTACACACGCCTGCCCGCGTTCGCCCCTCCGCAGCGTCACGATCGCATCCCCGAAAGCGATCGTCACAACCGGCCCCTCGCCGACGATGCCTTTGGCGACGTCAGGATCGCCGGCTCGAACTGGCGTGCGCTTGACGGAACGATCGCTTGTTTCCCGATCTGCCCATCGAGAGAGACGCCGTACTGGCGCGAGATGCAGGTGCGAGCGAACAGTGGCTCGACCGGTCATTGTGGCGACGGGGACTCCGAGGGCATCCAAAACGCCACGAGCTTGGGCGTGCTCTGTGTCGAGGTATCCGGGAGCTGGGTAGGCAGGCACGGGGCCGGTCACCGCTATGGCCGATGGTCTGCGACCAGACCTCCGGCCAGCCGCGGTTGCCTCCCGGGTATCGTGCGCACCGGTCGGTCGCGGGCTTAAGCGTCAGGTGTCGTCGATGTCGCATCGGCGCTAGTTCTCACCAGGCTCGGAGGAACCGGATGGCCCGCCCTCATGCTTGGTCAGGCCGGACGTTCGTCGCTAGACGGCGGGGGTTCGACCAGCCCGTAGTCGCCGTCGTGGCGCAAGTACAGCACCTTCCCGCGTCCGTCAGCCGCATCGATGAAATAGAGGAAGCGGTGGTTGAGCACGTCCATCTCGTCCCGCGCCTTGGCGAGCGGGATCGGCTGCGCGTAGCGACTCGGCTCGGGGACGACGATGTCGTTCTCATCCCCGAGCGGGCTGTCGGGCGGGTGCAGTAAGCCGATCCGCCCGTCATCGCGCCGGTACACGACGACATCCTCTCCCGTCCGTGCGTGACGAAAGAGCAGGAACTCAAGGTCCAAGTCGAGGAGGTCCGCCACCGCGTCGAGCGTCGACTCCGGCAGCGGATACGGGGTGCGCTGAGGGATGATGTCGCGCAGGTCCGGCCGCTTGAGGCTCGGCCGGGGCCCGTGCTTGGGCTCGTGTGTTAGGTGCGCGAGCGCGCGCTGGATCGTCCGCCGGTCGTTGCGCAGCGCCACGGGGGCATCCGCCACGCGGCGCATCTGGCGCTCCAGGCGGTCGGCGGCCTCCTGCGCCGCCTGGAGCGCGTCGCTCCCGGCGGTGTGCGCAGCTAACCGCCTGCCGCCCAGCACCAGCGATGCGTCGGCCACCCACCGCAGCCGCGCGGCCCTCGTCTCCGGGTGCCGGAGCGTGAGGCGTAGTTCCTCGATCGGCTCGTCGGTGTAGCGCGCCAGCCTCGCGAACCGTTCGCGAATCTCGCCGCGCTGGCTCTGCGAAAGGTCGTCGGGCGCGTGGACCTCGATGGGCACCGTTGCCCGATCAGCGTTCACTCCCAACCAAATAGGACAGTGGGTACCAACCAAAAGCGCCGAGCCCCCTGACCGGTTCCGGAGACGCCATCGGAACCTGGCTCTTCGGACGCCGCGGGCCTATCCGGTTGGTCCGGCGGCGCCCCCGCCCAGCGCGGAAAGCGAGCAAGACACCAGCGAGTGCTTCCGTCATCTGGCCAGCTACGGAGCGGACGATCCCAATGGCGACAAGGCGCAAGCCCGTCCGCGGGTGGTGCTAGCAGCGGCGGCATCGGCCTGCTAACGCCTGCGCTGGTGCTCCGCGAAGAACGCGGGCACCAGACGCGGGCCGACCGTGGCTTCCGGAGTGGACGAAAGGGAGCAGCCTCGGCGCCGGCCTGCCGCGGCCGGCGCGAGACACCTCGTTTTCGTCCGATCCGGAGTGCGCCAGGTAGTTGGAGGTGGTTGTTTGAGTTCGCCTTCTTGGCCCACACCTGCCGCGCTCACAGCGCGACTTTTCCGACGACGCTCACCACCACGGCTCTTGACCGCAGCAACTCGGGGGTGGTTTCCGGCCTCCCCCTGCACGGCGGCCGCGGAGGACCACCAGCCCCAAGGAGGCCCGCCCCTCCATCTCTGATGCAGCACCGCACCAATCAGTCCGATCTTCTACATCGATCCTCCTTGTTGCGTTCGTGGCACACGCAAGACTTCTGCCTCTAAGCAGCACCGGCCGCACCGGCGGCAAGGGCATCGCTGCCGCTTTCCGGGGGAACGGCAGCCCCAGAACGACTAGGCCCCGTGCAGGGTGGTGAGCAGTGTCGGGCACCGCCGCCGGGCACCGCCGCCGGGCTCCGCGACGCCCGGGCGCGGCTACGAGCCGCTGCCCGGGTACTGTCCCAGCGTCACCCTGACCGTGGCGGATGCGCCGTTCGGCTTCAGCACGCCGACGGTCACGGTCTGGCCGGGCTTCAAGGTGGCGAGCGCCTCGGCGACGTCGGTGGGGCTGGTGATCCCGTGGCCATCGATGGAGGTGATGACATCGCCGGGGGTGATGCCGGCTCGCGCGGCGGGACCACCACGCTGCACCGAGACGACGTCCGCGCCGCTGATGAGGCCGGTGGCGAGCGTCACGCCGAGGAATGCCCGGTGCGAATCGAGCACATGGCCGTGCGCCGCGATCTGCCCTGCGATGTCGCTGACAAGGGAACTCGGGATCGCGAATCCGATTCCGGCGGCCGCTCCGCCGAGCTCGGGATCGGTCGCCGCGAGCGTGGGGACCCCCACCACATCCCCCTGCAGGTTGACGAGCGCGCCACCGCTGTTGCCCGGATTGATGGCTGCGCTTGTCTGGATCACGTTCGGGAGGACCGCACCGTCAGGCTCATCGACGGTACGCCCGAGTGCGCTGATGATGCCGTCGGTAACGGAGCTCCGTAGTCCGAGCGGGTTGCCGATGGCCAGCACGAGGTCGCCAAGCTGCACGTCGCGGGAATTGGCAAACGTCGCGGCCGGGAGCGAGAGACCCTGAGCGCGAACCACGGCCAGGTCATCGGCCGTGAACGACCCGACCAGGGTTCCGTGGTAGGAACGCCCGCGTGAGTCCGTGACGGTGTACGGGGCGCCGCCGGCCACGACGTGCGCGTTGGTCACGATGTCACCCTTGCCGTCCATGACCACGCCCGAACCGAGTCCTTGCGGGGTTGAGATCTGAACCACCTGCGGAGACACCCGATCGATGACGTCCACGAAGTTCGTCTGCAGGTTCCCGGTGGCCGTTGAAGGGGACGCCACCGCGGCGGCCTTGGTGACGGTCTCGGTCTTGATCGACGACCCTCCACACGCGGCGAGCGAGAGCATTACGACCACCGCGGCCCATGCAACGACGACTGAACGTACTGGCCTCACGTGTTCAATGCGTTAGGCCGTCCGTCGGGGCCGACAAGGCCTGGGCAACGGACCGCGTCAAGCTGGACGGCGGCGCCCGGCGTCCTAACTCCAGAGCACGAGTCCGGGCGCATCCTGGCGCGCCGGTAGAGCGATGAGCGCCCGCAACCTCAAACGAACTGCCGTTGCGACAGCAATCGCGTCCATTTCCATCGCAGCCTGCGGGGGCCATGCGAACACGAGGTTGAGCACGCCGACGACGGCGCCGAGCCAGGCCGCCGCGAGGCCGAGCCAGGCCACCGCGAGGCCGAGCCAGGCCACCGCTAGGCCGAGCCAGGCGACCGTGACCGTCACACCCGGGGCTGAGACGTTGACCGTGCCCCGGTCCTACTTTGGACTCTCGACCGAGTACTGGGCGATGCCGCTATTCGAGCATTACAACTCGATGTTCGAGCGCGTTCTCTCGCTCGTGCGTGCGCCCGGAGAAGGGCCGCTGGTCCTTAGGATCGGCGGCGATTCGGCTGACCATTCGATCTGGGACCCCAACATGCGGCGGCTGCCGGACGCGGTCTTCGAGCTCACCCCGTCGTGGTTTCGGCAGACCGGCAAGGTTGTCCGAGACGTGGACGCGCGCGTGATTCTCGACTTGAACCTCGTCGTCGACCTCCCCTCGATGGCAGCCGAGTGGGCACGTACCGCCGAGACCCAGTTGCCGCCGCGCAGCATCGTGGGCTACGAGATCGGCAACGAGCCGGACATCTACAACCCCTCGTACTGGGCGGAGATCTTCTCGCCGATCGCCCACGCTCTCGACATCAAACTTCCGATGACCGCGCTGACCCCGGCCGAGTACACCCAGACCTTCGGGTCCTACGCGGCCGTGCTGGCCAAGTTCGCACCGGGGATGCCGCTCCTCGGGCCAGTGGTGGCGTATCCGACCTGGCACCTGAACTGGATCCTGACCTTCCTCGCTCGTACGCACCCGGGCTTGAGGGGCGTGACCGCGCACATGTATCCGTACTCGGCGTGCGCGCCGCCCGGCTCTGCCGGATATCCGACGATCGGCCGCTTGCTCAGCGAGAATGCCACCGCCGGCATCGCGAGGTCGCTCATTCCCGCGGTTCGATTGGCTCACAGTAGTGGGTTGCCGTTTCGCCTCACCGAGATGAACTCGGTCACGTGCGGCGGCGTGGCCGGTGTCAGCGACACGTTCGCGACCGCTCTGTGGGCTCCGGACGCCCTGTTCGAGCTCCTGCGAGCGGGAGTGGACGGGGTCCACATCCACGTCCGCGCGTACGCCGTCAACGCCGCCTTCTCAGTCGGCGCCCACGGAATCGTCCCCCATCCGTTGCTCTACGGCCTGGCCCTGTTCACCAGAATGCTCGGTCCGGATGCGCAACTGTTGCAGTTGCGCATCCGCGCTCGGGACGCGGTGCATCTGAAGGTCTGGGCCGTGCGGGTGGACGGTGACGTCCTGAACACGCTGCTGATCAACAAATCGGGTCGCTCGATGAGAGTCAACCTGCGAATACCGGTGCGGGGTCGTGGAACCGTCCAGCGTCTGCTGGCCCCTTCACCTGCAGCCAAGTCGGGCGTGACGCTGAACGGTCAGCACCTGGGACGGAGTGACACCTGGGAGGGACGCCTTGTGATCGCCACGATCGCACCCGGACGGAACGGATACGAACTCACCGTGCCGGCATTCAGCGCAGCGCTCGCCACGTTCCACCTCAAGTCCCACTGACCGGGACCTCCGGGTCCGGGCCGATTCACGGCCCGGCCGCGACCTGCAGATGAAGCAGGCGGACGGGCTGGAACCAACCCGTCCGCCCGACAGGAGAGGAGAGGGTTGCTCCGCGGGCAGGAGAGGCGCCCACTGAGCTGACCTGACTCACTCACTGCCTATAGACCGTCCGGAGAGCAGGCCAAGGAAACCGAAAAAAGAGTGGGTGACGTGGCCGGTGGCCCCCACCGGCCTAGCTAATACGCGGTCTAACCCCGATCGTGCGGTAGGCGCGTGGGTGTGACAGGGGGACGTGACTTGACGGGTCAATCGCGTCCGCATCGCGCCGGGCGGTGAACGCGCTTACGCGGGAACGTTCCGGGCGAGTCCGCCCCGGTTCCGGACAGTGGTGATCGTGGCCGCTGGCCGGAGGTTCTGCTCCGGGTGAATAGTGGCCCGGGTGGCGGTCAGCCGGTCGCAGCGGGCAGCGCTTTGAGTTTCTCGAGCGCGGCCTTGAGCGCATCGGTCCACGGCCAGCTGCCAGGGAGGTGCAGCTTCCCCTGGCGTGCGGAGAACGCGAGCCGGGCGGCGACGTGGAAGTGTCGGTGACGCAGTCGTTCGGGTCTGCTTTGGAGAGTTCGCCGTTGAGCAGCAGGGCTTGCGTCCAGACGATCAGGTCGTGCGCGAGCATCACGATCTCGACCCATAGCTCGTTGAGCGGGAAGGCCTTGAACGGAAGCTTGGCCAGGCCGGTGTCCTTGTCGTCGCGGATGCGGTCCTCGACCCGGGCGCGTTGGCGGTGACGGCGCTCGATGATCGCGATGTCGGCGCCGGGTTGGTCGGTGAGGATCGCTTGGAAGCGGTAGCCGTCGTGGTCGGTGACGGAGAGCTGCGCGCCCGGGTGCGGGCGCTCACGGCGGACGATCACCCTGCAGTCATCCGGCCAGGATCTGAGATCGAGATGGTCGCTGATCTCGCAGACTTCGCCGTTCTCGCGCTCGCTGCCGTCCTGGTCCAGCGCTGAAACCCAGGCGTCATCAGGGATTTCGAGGATGGCGGCGCGGACCGCCTCGGTCAGCTCGTAGCCGAACGAAACGCGTATGTTGCTCTCATGACAGTGACCGGCGAGCTCGTGTGTGGCGCCCGCCGAGTCCGCGCGCACGAGGATCTCGATGCTGTCAATGTGCGCGGAGGGCATCTGCTCAAGGCGCCTCGTAGGCGTACACCTGCCGGTCGTGACCAAACTCGTCGAGCACGCGTAGCGCTCTCGGGCACGTTGCGCGGCCTCGGGATCGACCTCCTCTAGTAGAGCCGCCCGTAAGTTTTGATCGCTAGGCGGCGAGCATGAGTTGTGGCTCGTGGCATCCGATCCGGGTGATCAGGTTGTTGAGGTCTTGGCGGGTGAAGGTCCACTCGAACGGGCGCGCGATCTGCCGGTAGTGCTCGCCGAAGCCGAGGAGTCGCTCAGCGACCGCGTCGAGGGTCGCGAGATCGCTGGGGGTGAGCGCTTTGCGTTGCACGATCGGGAAGTACAGCTCGATCTAGTTCAACCACGAGGCGTGCACGGGAAGATGGATCAACCTTGCGTTTGGCCACTTGTCTTGCATCCGTTTGATCGAGGTCTTGCCGGCGTGCGAGGAGCCGTTGTCCACGATCCAGTACACCGGTCCTGGCGGACGTGTACGGCTCGCTGGTCATGACCTGCTCCGCCAGGCGGCCGAACGGCTCGATCCCGGTCTTCGGCTCGATCCGGTCGAGCAGGTTCGCGTGATGAACGTCCCACGCGGAGGTACGCGAGCGTTCCGCCGCGCTCGTACTCGAACTCATAGCGGCTCGGGCGGCCAGGCCCTGGCGCGCTGGTTCCCGGAGCTCGTCGGGACGACGATCGACCAGGAGCTTCACCGGGCGGTGCGCGAGCAGGAGACCGTGGTCTACGAGATCGACTCCACCGTGACCGCGAGCTGGGTGCAGGTGCACGCCTATCCGACCACGGACGGCGGCTTATCGGTCTACGGCCGCGACATCACGGAGCGCAAGGAGGTCGAGCAGCTTGTGGGGGAGGCTCGGGAGGCGGAGCGGGGCCGGATCGCGCGTGCTCTGCATGATGACGCGCTGCGGGGCTTGAGCGACGCGATCGCGCTCGTCGCGATGCGGACCGGGCCACGGCGGAGTCTGGGCTGGCCGGTCAGCTGTTGCCTGTTCTGCGGCGAGTCGGTGAGCAGTTGCGTTCCGCCATCTACGACCTACATTCCGGGAGTGAGGAGCAAAGGCCGTTTGTCGAGCTGCTCGCGCGGCTCGTGGACGAGCACCAGGCGATGGTGGGCGATTGCGAGATCCAGTTGCAGATCGGGGATGGCGTTCCCGCCGGATCGCTCGGCGTCAAGGGCGTTGAGGTGCTGCGGATTTTGGGTGAGGCGTTGACCAACGCGCGTCGCCACGCGGAGACCGAGTGCGTTCGTGTCCGCGTGTGGGGTGGCGGTGACGGGGCTGTGGGTCGAGGTCTCGGACGATGGCCGAGGGTTTGATACCGCCAGTCCCGCGCCGCCGATCCACCGCGGCATCACCGGAATGCGGGAGCGCGCCGAGCTGCTGAACGGGCGCCTTGAAATTCACAGCGAGCCGGGAGTCGGCACTTGGGTGCGCTTGGAGGCGCCGCTCGCCAATGGAACGAGCTGAGGTACCTAAGCCCGTACGGGTCCTGCTCGTGGAAGACAGCGCGACCGTTCGCGAGGCGGTCGCTTCGGAGTTCCGGCCCGATCCCGACTTTGAGATCGTGGGAGAAGCGGCGTCGCTGAGCGAGGCGCGCTGCGTGCTTGCAACTACCGATGTGGTGATCCTCGATCTCGGGCTCCCGGACGGGTCCGGGGCGGACCTCATTTGTGAGCTGCGAGACGCGAATCCGCAGGCCCGAGCGATCGTGCTTACCTCGGCCTTCGACCCCGCTCTGCACGCTCGCGCTATCGAGTATGGGGCCGCCGCGGTGCTGGATAAGATCACACAGTTCGGTCACGTCGCCCAAGCCGTCCGACGAATTCTTGACATGCCCATACCCGTCGGTCGGAAGAGGGCGGTGACCTGCCTGCGGGTCGCTTTCGACCGGAACCTCCCTCACGCGCGGTGGGGGCCGCTCTTTCACGCCTTCCGGGGTGAGCATCCCGGCGTGCGCCTGGACTGGCGCGCCGTCGGCTTTCCAGTCCAGGGCTGCTCGCTGCTTGACGGTGCCGACGTCGGGGTGTTCGTTCACCCGCCGCGAGAGGTGGGTGTGCGCGCGCTCACGCTCGATACCAGCCCCATGGTCGTCGTCATGGCCGTCGGTCATCGACTCGCCCAGCAGGGCACGTTGTCGGTCGCCGACGTGATTGACGAGCCGTTTCCCGGCGGGCCGAACCTTCGTCCCGAGTGGAGCGCGTTTTGGACGCTGGATGAGCAGCGCGGACGACCGCCGGGGCGCACCGACGACGTCACCGGCGCCGAGCAGGGGCTCCAGGTCGTCGTCGCCGGGCGGGCGATTGCCACCGTGCCCGACTGGGTCGCCAGCGGTCTCGCCCACCCCGGCGTGGTCGCGCTTCCGCTCAAGGACGGACCGCCGGTGACCACCTGCCTGGTCTGGCGCGACGACGAGGAGAACCCATTCGTTCCTCGCTTGGTCGAACTCGCCGCAGCGTGGGCCCGCGATCGTCAGGAGGACGCGGCGCCCGACATCGTTTGAGCAGCTCGCCCGACCGCGCTCCGCGTCGAGACCGTAGACAGGATCCGCCCCAGCACCGTCTCGAAGCCCACCGAGCCGAGCGACCGCAACGCGAGGAGAACTCGTCTGTGGCGCTGGAACTCCTTGTCGATGCCGATCGTGTCGATCAGGCCGAGCAGGGCGCCGAACACGCCCCCGACCGCAAGGCCGAACACCGGGGTGAAGAACAGGAGGCCGAACAGTACGCCCCAGAACATCCCCCAGGTCACGCCTGTGGCCACTGGGTGATGGTTGGTGATGACCTTGTACTTCCCCTTCTGGTCGCGGATGATCACCGCTACTGCCTCGGGCTCGATGATGAGATCCTGGGACAGGCGCTCAACCTCTTCGGCCGCGCGAAGTGCCGTCTCCTCATCGTCGTAACCGATGGCAATCAGGTCAGCCACGTGAGGCAGGCTCCTTCATCGGGTTGCGATCTGGGCTGTGGCCGTAGGCCGACCGAGACCGCGTTCATGCCCGCGCGGCCGCCGTCCCGTAGCCGTTACGCCGCTGTTGCCTCCCCGGGCCTCGCGGCCTATCACGCTTGCCGTGAGCTTCAAGGCGGCCGTTGGCATCGACGAGTACGTCCTCGAGGACGTGATGGACGCGTACGTGGACTGGCGCGAGCAGTCGCGCAGCGTGTGGACCGCGTATCACCACTGGACGACCGCGCCTCGTGAAGAGGCCGGCCTACGCTTTGCCGCCTACGTCGCGGAGCTCGACCAGGAGCACCGAGCCTGCGAGGTCTATGAGGCGACGATCGCCAGAACGGCGGATCGGCTTTGAGTTTGATCGCGGCTCGCCTCGTCCTAATTGCACCGGCATGACAGAGCACTTCCAAGGGCACCCCGCCGGACCTGACCTCGCGAGCGGGTTCGGACAGCAGTTTTGGACGTTCGGCGGTCTGCTCACGCGCGAGGAGATCCACCGTGCGCGGCGCTGGCTGATCGTGGCCGGCGTCCTGGCCTTGATCATCGGAATCGCCTCGATCGCGGTGCCGGTGGTCGCGTCGGTCACGATCGCCATGTTCGTGGGGTGGGTCCTGGTTGCAGCCGGAATAACCGTCGGTATCCACGCGGTCTCCCACCGGGCATCCGTTCGCGGGCTCGAGGCATTGATCACGCTGGTGGCTGGGCTTTACATATTGGTGTTTCCGCTGAGCGGCACGGTGTCGCTCACCTTCGTCCTGGCCGTGTGGCTGCTCGCGAGCGGCGTGCTGTCGTTCATCTATGCGGCGCAGCGCCGCAGCGAGCCGGGAAGTTGGACGTACATGTTCGGTGGCGTTCTGTCGGTGATCCTCGGCCTCCTGATCGCGGTCGGGCTCCCCAGCTCGGCGGCCTGGGCCATCGGGCTGCTGGTGGGCGTGAACCTCATCTTCTGGGGGCTGCGGGCGCTCGTCGGAGCGTGGCTGCTCAAGGATCTCGAGCGGCCCGGCCGGCAAGCGCCGGCGTGAAGGCTCGCTCCTCCCGGTAGCCGTAGGCGGCCTCGCGCACGGCGGCGTCGCTTTCGAGCGTTCCGCCCAGCGCACCACCCGCCATGGCCAGCGCAGCGGTCAGGAGGGGGAGCCGGAGATAGTGGGCGAATGCGGCGTGCCGGCCGAGCTGGGAGCTGAACAGCGCGCGAAGGCGGCCGCGCCCGCCGCGCCGAATCAGGGCGCGGCACGGAGGGCCGCCAGTCGCCACGGGTGGTTCGCGCGCACCATCCCGATGACCAGACGCAGGTTGCCGGTGACGACCCGGTGGGCCAGCGTCACCCCCTTGATCGCCTCCGACCCGTCGACCTCGGAGGCGAGCTGCATCAGCCGTGGCCGCACGCGGTGTCCGTGACGGCCGTGGGTCTCGCCGGCGCTTGCCCCGATCGCCGACGAACACTCCCACCGCGTCGACCGGGGGCTCTACCAGTCGCCGGTGTGACTGCGTGAGGCCGAGCGCCGGCACGGAACCAGCGCGGCGGAGTCCGTCCGGTTCGAGTGAGCCGGCACGGGGCGCCGCGCGATGCGGATCGGCAGCTCGGTCACGTGCACGACCAGGTCCCAGCTCTCCTCGAGCAGGCGGGAACGGGCGGCGTCCACGATCTCTGCCAGGGGCGGCGGCGGCTTGACCAGGGACTCGCGAACGCCCGCGACCTTCCAGCTGATATCCGGATATCGCTTGGCCAGCTCGCGCTTGACGTCGTGGACGAGCTTCTGCACGCTCTCCTGCTCCAGCACGGGCGTGACGATCGGGCCGAGCTCGAGCACCGGGCGATCCGCCTGGGGCGCCCGTCCGGTCTGCGCGGCCTCGGTCTTCTCGCTGCCGTCCAGGCGGGGTGCGCTCGTCAGGCTGGCTTTCGTCGGCCGTGCTCCGCCCTGGGCAACGGCAGCGCGCTTGCCACCCAATAGGGCTGGCCTATGTCCGCCCGCATGCGGCGGGTTCGAGCGCGCGATGAATGAGGATCACGCCGAGCGACACGATCGCTCCGAGCCGCGGCGCACGATCAGGCCCGGTGACTGGAGTCGTGCGTGGCGCCAGGTCGCCATCGCTCGCCACCTGAGCCGGCGTGCGGTCAGGCGCGCTCGCATCGAGTCGGTGGTCCTGCTCCCGGTGCTGATCGGCGTGTTCCTGATCTACCGCGACCGGCGCGATCTGTTCCCGCACGGCTGGGACACGGCGGTGCGGGTGATCTGCGCGGTCCTGCTGGTCTCGCTGGGATGGCAGTTCGCCCGGGACGTGGGGCGGGCGCTCGGGCCGACGCTGTTCAAGCGCACGGACCCGGCGACCGCCGGGACGGTCGGGTTCCTGATCAGGTTGCTGACGATGGCCGTCGCGGTGGTGGTCGCATTGGACGTGGCCCAGATCCGGCCCCGGGCGCTCGTGCTCGGCGGCGCGGCCACAGCCGTGGTGCTCGGGCTCGCCGCGCAGCAGACTCTGGCCAACGTGATCGCCGGCACGGTCCTGCTGAACGCGCGCACGTTCCGGGTGGGGGAGCGGATCCGGCTTCAGGGCGGTGGTCTGGCCGGCTCGGTCGAAGGCGTCGTCTCCTCGCTCGGGCTGATGTACACCACCCTCGCCCGCGGCGCCGACACGATCATGGTCCCCAACTCGGTGGTGCTCAGCGTCGCAGTGACTCCGCTGCGCGAACCGGCCGCGGTGGATCTCCGGGCGCGGCTGCGGCCGGGCACGACTCCGGTCGAGGTCGAGGAGCTGCTCAAGGACGCGATCAAGACCCCGATCCGCGGCTCCCCTCGGATCACGCTCGAAGAGGTCGACGGGGATGAGGTCGTCGTCCGGATCTCCGCGACCCCACGCGATCCCGGGGACGGCCCGAAGCTGGCCGGCGAGGTGCTGCGCGCGATCTCGCCACAGGTGGCCGCAGCGACGGGCTAGTGGCGGGCACCCTCAAGCTAGTCGGGAGCATTCTGCCGTCAGATTGCTCTCCAAGATGCGACAGTCCGTGCGAGATACCCCGGCCGAGGTCGGCACGGAACTGGCCGAGCGCCGCATCTCCGAGAGCATTCTCAGGTCAAGATGCTCTCCGAGATGCGTGAGGGGGGTGGGGACTAGTGGTCGCCGATGGCCATCGGCTGGGCGCGCGTGCCGGTCCCTATCAGCAGGTCGGCGACCATCGTGGGCGGGAACAGGCCGTGCTCGACCACTCCGGGGGCGGCGGACAGGGCGGCACAGCGGGTCTCGGGGTCGTCGAACTCCCCAAGATGATCGGCGATCACGCCACCGTCCGGGCTCGGTGGCGCGCTCCGGATCCGCACGGTCTGAAGGCGCGCCACGGTGGCGGCGAGACCGAACCGCAAGAGCTCGAGCGGGACCGGCGGCGCGAGCCGGTCCACCAGCTTGTCCGAGCCGACGACCACGACGAACCGGCGGGCGGCGGCGGCGATCACCTTTGTCCGCGCGTGCGCTCCGTCGGCGCCCTTGACCAGCCATCCCGACCGCGCGACCTGGTCGGCGCCGTCGATTGCGATGTCCACATGTGCCGGCGCGTGCACACCCGTGAACGCCGTCACCTCGAATCCGAGCCTGAGCGCCTGGACGGCCATGCTCGGCGAAGCCGGCACGCAGCGGATGTCGAGCCGGCGCTCCGACAGCAGCTCGAGCACGTAGCCGGCGATCGGCCCCGCGCCCAGCCCGACCGTCATACCGCTCTGCACCAGCTCGGCCGCGGCCTGCACCGCCGAGCGCTCGCCGAGATCGATCTCGATGAGCGGCCTGGACGCGGTCCGAATCACGGCGCTCAGGGCGCGACGATCTCGATCGCTGACGCGAACCGCGTCGCGAGGGACCCCTGGATCTCCATGTGCAGCAGGGCCAGCGCCTCGAGCTCGCGGGCGCGGGCCAGTCGGCCGGCGTCGATCGGTCGCATGCCTCCGTCCCTGGCCAGCTGCGCGACCTTGTCCTTGTGAGCCGGGTCGTCCCCGGCGATGAAGACGTCGAGCGGCACCCCGGCGACCTGGCCGGCCAGCAGCGGGCCGGCGAAGTTCGTGTTGAACGCCTTGACGAACCCGGCGTGCTCCGGGGCCTCGGCCGCGATCAGCTCGCCGCCGGATCCGAAGTCGCCGATCCACTCGCGGTTGAGCGGCTCGACGATGCTGAAGTCCACCGGGTTTGTGAGGTCGACGATGGTCGCGCCGGCGAGCTGGTCGGCGTACTCGCGGACCACGTGCGGCGCCTCGGTGTAGGGCACGGCGAGCAGGACAAGGTCACCCGCCGGCGCCTCCGTGGCGTCGACCGCGCCCTCGCCGGTCAGCTCGTCGGCCAGCTCCTGCGCCTTGCTGATATGCGTGCCGAGGAGCTCCAGCTGGTGTCCGCCGGCCAGCGCGCGCACGCTCAGCGCGCGTGCCATGTTGCCGGTACCGATGATCGTGACCCTCATGGCGTCATGGCTCCACGGGCGGGCCCTTGACGTCGGCCGGGGTCGGCGCGCGGAAGTCGGGGTGGACCAACTCGTCGTGCTCGGCTCGGCGCTGTCGGGGCTCGCTTGGTCGGCGGGCTCGCTGATCCTCTTCCGCGTGCTACAGGGACTCGGGGGCGGGATGATCCTCCCTACGGGGATGACGATCCTGGCCAAGGCCGCCGGGCCCCAGCGGATCGGCAGGGTGATGAGCGTGGTGGGCGCGCCGATGCTGCTGGGACCAGTCCTCGGTCCGGTGCTCGGCGGACTGATCCTGCAGCACCTCAGCTGGCGCTGGATCTTCTATGTGAACCTGCCGATCGGCGCGCTGGCGCTCCTGCTGGCGGCGCGATTGCTGCCTGCGTCGAAGCCACGTCCGTGCGAGCGGCTCGACTTCGTCGGGCTGGCGCTGCTGTCCCCGGGCCTGGCGGCGATCGTGTTCGGCCTGTCGGAGACCTCAAGCCACGGCGGCATCGCCTACACCGGAGCCTGGGCGCCGGTGGTGATCGGCCTCGCCGGCGTGGCCGCGTTCGTGCGGCACGCGCTGCACACGCGAGGGCGCCCCCTGCTTGACCTAGGGCTGTTCCGGGTTCCTGCGTTCGCCGCCTCCGCGCTGGCGGTGCTCCTGATCGGCGCTGCCCTGTTCGGATAGCTGCTGTTGCTGCCGCGGCACCGGCACTCGATCCGGTCGCGCCCGCTCTTGATCCGCGGGCCCGCCGGCCTAGCGGACAGCGAAACTCGAGACGACGAACCGGAGATACCAGAGCATGCCCATCAAGCATGGCCCCGGCCGCTACCTGATGGCGGCGCTGCTGTTGGCGCTCGAGGCGCCGGTCCTGTCCGTGATCGCCCTCGGAGCCGCCCTGTCCGGCGCGCTCCTTGCAGTCCAGCGCGCCACGCTGGCCGGTGCTCGCTCAGCGCGTGCCGTCGTTGCAAAGCTCCGATCGCCACGCCAGCGGCGGCGCGAGCGTGCCCCGGCGCTCGATCCCTTTGATCACCGCGGTTGAAGGAGCAAGCCTTGGCGGCTTCGGCGGTGGCGCAGGATCAGCTCACGAGCCGCAGAGAAGAGGAGCAGGCGCCCGCCGAGCCGACGCTGCGGATCGGGCTGGTGGCGGCACCCGGGCTGGCGTCGGCGCTGACGGCGGGCATCACCCAGGAGCTTCGGGCGCATCTGGAGGCGGCTTTTCCGTCGGTCCGCTGGGCGGCGGAGGTTCTCACCGAGCGTGCCCTGGTGGTCCCGCCCGCCGGAGTCGCCGAGCTCGTCGAAGCCGTGCGCCAAGAGCTGCTCGACCACGAGTGGGCGATCTGCGTCGGCGTAACCGACCTGCCCCTCTACCTCGACGGCAGGCCGATCGTCTCCCACGTCAGCGTCACCCACGGCGTGGGCATCGTCTCGCTGCCAGCGCTCGGGGCGGTGCAGCTGCCGCGGAGGTTGCGTGAGCAGATCGTCGAGGTGATCGCTGAGCTGGTCTGTGAGGAGCCTGGTCGGTCGCTCGCCGGCACGGCCGACGGGGGCATGAGTGAATGCGGTCGGCGCGCGCAGCGCGTGCTCGAGGAGCTGGCGCGGCACGGCGGCCCCGGCCGGCGTCTTACGCCTTGGTTCGTGATGTTGGTAGCGGCGCGCCACCTTCGATTGCTGCTCGGGATGCTCCGAGCCAACCGGCCGTGGCGGCTGGCCGCCAGCCTTCACCGCGCATTGTTCGGTGCGTTCGCGGTCTCCGCGTTCGCACTCCTCAGCCCGGATGTGTGGCGCATCGCCGAATCGCTCGAGCCGGTGCGGCTGGGACTCCTCGCGGCCGCCGCGATAGTCGGAACGGTCGTCTCCCTGATCGCCGGTCACCACCTGTGGGAGCGCGACGGATCTCCGGAGTCGCGGCCCCAGGTCGTTCTGTTCAACCTGGCCACCACCCTCACGGTAGCTTGCGGTGTGCTGATTCTCTACATCGCCCAGTTCGTGGTCTTGCTCGCCGCCGCGCTGGTTTTGCTCAAGCCCAACGTGCTGGCACAAGCCGTCGGGCACGGCGCCGACGCGGCCGACTACCTCAAGCTCGTCTGGCTCGCGGCGTCGCTGGCGACCACCGGCGGCGCCCTCGGGGCGGCGATCGAGTCCGACGACGCCGTCCATGAGGCGGCGTACGCCTATCGGCCAGCGAGAGGCGCCAAGGGCTCGGCTCCGTGAGGCGCGGCGCCTGCTCTTGCCCGCGACGGTCGTTGTGGGGGTTGCGATCGTCGCGCTCATTGCCTCCGGCGATCGGGGCACCCGCAGGGTCGCGCGCAGCTCGCACCGCGGGCCAGTCCCGGCCGTCCGCGCCCGGCCGACCCCCCGCCAGCGCCCCCACCCGCCGGCAGGCGATCGCCCGGACGCGACGGTGACCGTCCCTGCCGATCCCACCGCCCTCGCGGTCCCCGCCTCCTTCCTGGGCATCTCGACCGAGTACTGGGCGATGCAGATGTTCGAACGCCACACGGCGCTGTTCGAACGGGTCCTGACGCTGCTCCGCGTGCAGGGCATCGGGCAGTTCGTGCTGCGGATCGGCGGCGACTCGACCGACCACGCCCTGTTCGACGTCAACGTCAGGCACGTCCCGCGCGGGGTCTTCGAGCGGCCCGGGTGATCCTCGACCTGAACCTCGTCAGAGACCTGCCCCGGATGGCGGCCCTTTGGGCTCGCGCGGCCCAGACCCAGCTGCCTCCGGGCAGCATCGTGGCCTACGAGATCGGGAACGAGCCCGACCTCTACGACCCCTCGTACTGGACGCAGATCCTCTCGCCCCTCGAGCCTGTTCTGCACATCAGGCCGCTTGTGGTCGAGCCATCGGCCGATACATACATCGGGCTGTATCTCCGCTACGCACGCGTCCTCCGCCGGTTCGTGCCGGGGGTGCCGCTGGCGGCGCCCGTGCTGCGGCCTACGCGCGCCAGCACATGGACTGGATCGCGAACCTGCTCGCGGGCCCGCACCCCGGGCTCGGACTCGTGACCGCCCACGAGTATCCCTACTCGGCGTGCGCGAGCCGCGTGTCTCCCAGCTGGCCGACGATCGGACGGATCCTCAGCGAGCACGCCACCGCTGGCATCGCGCAGCTGCTGAGGCCCGTAATCGTGCTCGCCCACGAGGCAGGCTTGCCGTTTCGGTTGAGCGAGCTCAACTCGGTCACCTGCGGCGGACTCGACGGCGTCAGGCAACACCTTCGCGACCGCGCTGTGGGCGCCGGACGCGCTGTCCGAGCTGGTCCGCGCGGGCGTCGACGCGGTCAACGTGCACGTCCGCCCGTTCACGGTCAACGCCGCCTTCGTGCCGACCGCGACGGGCATCGTGCCGCGGCCGCTCTTGTACGGCCTCATCCTGTTCACGAGGACGCTCGGCCCCATCCGCAGCTGGTCGACGCGCGGGTGGGAGTCCGACCGCCTGCCCATCTGAAGGTGTGGGTGGTAGGGGTCGGAGGCGACGCCCTGCACGTGCTCCTGAACAACAAGGGCGACCGGCCTCTCCGGATCGAACTGCAGCTCCCCGCGACGGGGGTGGCAACCGTGCAGCGGCTGCTCGCCCCATCGGCCGGCGCCCGAGATGGCGTGACGCTCGACGGCCAGCGCCTCGGTCCCGACTTCGACTGGCTCGGACGACGCGCGAGCGAGACGATCGCTCCCGGCTCAGGTAGGTATCTGGTGGCCGTTCCCGCGACAAGCGCCGCCTTGGTCGAGGTGCTCCTCCCCTAGCGGCAAGGCGCTGACGCACCGGCGTGACCACAGGTGAGACGCCGGTGAGCTTGTGCGCGCCTGCTTCCGGCCTACGGGCACCAGCAGGTCACTGTGGTAGCCGAACGCGAGGCCGTGGTTAGGCCTCTCCTCTCCTCCCTCCGGCGGGGCGGAACGGTCTCGTGGCGCTCCGCCCGCCCGCGGGGTCACGGCGTGTTGCACGGCGCCGAACGAGACGCGCCGCGCGGCCGCGCCCGACCCGGCCCACTATGACGGGCAGGTGGCCGAGGGGATGCTGGCGCACCTGTTGGAGGAGATCCCCGTTCCGGGGCTAGGACGGGAAGCTGGCCACGAAGACACTGGGACGGTGACCGCCGTCCCAGGCCGCGTCCGTCATCGCTGACGGCTCAGACGCGGTCCACGATCCAGTCCCATGCGTGGCGGACCCGTGCCTCGAGGCTGGACTCCGGCCTATCCCGCGAGCGCCGCGCCGATTCACGACGCGGATCGTGCAGCAGCTCCCGGTCCACACCGAGAAGCACCCCGCGCTCCCGTAGCTCAGCGATCTGCCCCGCGTCCGCATACAGATGGCGGCCGGGGAGCGGGTAGGTGTGGATGATGATGCCCTCGAAGATCCCGCCCACCGCCATCACGTGCTCGACGACCCCGACGCGGCTCCCTTCGCGGTCGTAGACGGGGGTCCCGTCCTTCACGGCGAGGTAGGCGATCGCGGGGCCAAGCTGATCGGGTGCGGGTGGAGCAGGCTTCATCACGGGCCGCTGATACTGGTGCTAGGCCGCCGACCGACGCCGACAATGCGATCGCTCGGACCGCGGGATGGCAACGGCGCGAATCGGCACGCCGTCGAGACGGCCGGCCGAATCTAGCGGCCGAGGTATCGCAGTACGGCGAGCACGCGGCGATGATCGTCGGGATCGGGCGGCAGGC
The DNA here is from genome assembly GCA_963849425.1 of uncultured Solirubrobacteraceae bacterium. Lineage (GTDB taxonomy): Bacteria > Actinomycetota > Thermoleophilia > Solirubrobacterales > Solirubrobacteraceae > Palsa-744. The sequence continues at coordinate 21,556 of CAWKHK010000007.1, forward strand.
CGAGCTTGACGAAGATGCTCGTGATATGGCGCTCGACGGCGGCGATCGTCACGACCAGCGCGCGGGCGATGGAGCTGTTGGACCGCCCCTCCGCCATCAGCACGAGCACCTGACGCTCGCGAGCGGTCAGATCGCCGATCGGGTCGCTGTCCTCGTGGCGGGCAGCTAGGCGAGAGACGACGATCGGATCGATCGCCGAGCCCCCGTTGGCGACTCGGCGCACCGATGCCGTGAAGTCTTCGACGTCGCGGATCCGCGCCTTGAGCAGGTACCCGAAGCCTTCCGGCTGCTCGCCCAGAACTGCCAGCGCGTATCGCTCGTCGGCTCGGCGAGACAGGGCCATCACGGCGGTGCGGGGATCGAGCGCGCGGATCCTCCGGGCGGCCTGTACACAGTCGCCGACGCCGCCGGCCAGCGGCATGTCGACGTCCACGACCGCCACGTCGGGGTGGTACGCCCGAGCCTTGCGGCTCAGATCATCGGCGCTGCCGGCCGCCGCTACGACGTCCACTCCCGCCCGCTCGAGCACGCAGGTGATCCCGGCCCGGTAGAGCGGCTCGCCGCTTCCCACGACAGCCCGAATCGCCGAGCCCGACCGTCTCGGCGGTTCCATGCAGCGCAGCTGTGGGATGCGCCGCTGCGGGCGCTGTGACCAAACCGCGCCGGCGACAACGCTCATTGTGACTGTTTCGGTCGCGTATCGAGCTGCCGGCACGGGTGCGCCGCTGCGATCAGGTTGGTACATGGCATCGTCTCCCGTCGTTGGCCACGTCGCGTCCTGGCTGGTTCGGTCCAGTGTTGATCAGGCTGGCCGTGCTCGCGTCAGCCAGGTGCACAGTCCAGGTGGCCGGTCATGCCGCTCGCGCAATCGCCGAGCGGCCAGCCGACGCGGGCGCTAGGCGGCGGTTTGATCGCTGGTCAGGACGCGATGTAGCTGGTTTCGCGAGCTGATGTCCAGCTTCGCGAACACCTTGCCTAGGTGATATTGGACCGTGCGCGGGCTAATGAAGAGCCGCGCCGCGATCTCCGGGTTGGACAGTCCGTCACGGGCAAGCTGTGCGATCTGCGCTTCCTGCGCGGCCAGCTGCTCGCGCGTGTCCGGGGTGCCGACGCGCACCGTCTCGCCGGTGGCGAGCAGCTCGCGGCGGGCCCGCTCCGCGAACGCCTCGGCCCCCATCGGAACGAACATTTCGTGCGCGGTACGCAGGTGCTCGCGGGCATCGCTCCGGCGTTGCTCACGGCGCAGCCATTCCCCGTAAAGAAGGTGAGCCCGGGTTAGCTCCAGTACGAGGCGACAGCGACCGAGCCGATCGACCGCCTCGCGGTACAGCTCCTCTGCCAGCGCGCCTTCGCTCACCAGCGCGCGGGCGCGCGCCTCGATCCCAAGGGCGAGGTCGGTCCCCGCCGCGCGGGTACGCTCGGCGAGGTGGTCAACGGCATCCGCGGCAAGCTCCCCCTCGCCGCACCGCGAGGCACCCTCCACCAGCTCCGGTAGCGCCCACACGGAGACCATCGGCTCGTCCCGTGCGCTCCCGCTCTGGGCGGGGGCGAGCGCCGCCGCGTACTGGCCGATGCCGTTATACAGCAGCGCCCGCGCATGCTCGCCAAACGTCAGCACGACGCCCTCATTGCGCGCGCTCGCCGCGGCCTCACTGGCTTCGATCTGCTCTAGACCCCGTCCTTCATCACCCCGACAGCCCGCGAGCAGGGTCCTTCCAAACACCATCTCTGCCGTTCCCGTCGCGTCGGCGATCTCGTCCCCCTCGTCCAGCAGCGCCGCGGCGGCCCTCAGCTGACCCTCGAAGCACCAGAGCAGCGAGTGATAGTTGAGCGCGAGTGGAAGCACCGCAAGCGCACCGGTATCCCGGGCGATCTGTACGTTCTCGGTGGCGAACGCGTGCCACGTGTCGTCGTCGAACAGATCAGGGGCGACGCGACGAGCGAGCCAGGGCCAGCGCACGTCCCGCCCGGCACGTCCGCGCTCCTCGCGAACGGCGGCGAGCGCCCGCTTGAGAGCCTCCGCGCTCGCGGCATAGCCATCGGTGAAGCGGGCGGCGACACCATCGAGCAGCAGGTCGATTCCATCCGGGGCGCCCGCTGCAGGGGGCGCCTTGCGAGCCGCCTTGGCCGCGGCCACCACGCCGCCGCCCCGGCGACCGGCGACACTCGCCGCGCGGAGCGCCTCGAGGTAGGTCTCGCGTGCCAGGCGAGGATCGGATTTCTCGAGCCGCCTGGCTGCGTCGAGCGGCAGCGGCACCGCGTCCGCGGCACGCCTCAGGTCCAGCGCGATCTGCCCGTGGAGGCGCTGGAGCATCGCGCGGTCGAACTCCTCGAGTGGCCCGTCGGCGGCGGTGGCCAGGAGCGAGAGCGCCTCCTGTGGGGCCCCGGCCAGCTGCTTGGCCTCCGCCGCCCCAAGCGCGCGCCGCGCCTGCTTCGCCGGGTCGAGGGTGAGCTCAGCCGCGCGCGCAAGGAACGCGCCGGCGGCTGCCAATCCGCCGCGCGCCTGCGCTCGCCTGGCCGAGCGCTCAAGCTCATCGGCGACGGTTTCATCGGGGGCGAGCGCGGCACGGGCGAGGTGCCAGGCACGACGGTCAGGATCGAACTCGGCATCAGTGGCCGCAGCCAACACACGATGCGCGGCTCGCCGGTCCTCCGCCGACGCCGCGATAGATCGCCGATCGCAGTGCGGGCACTGTCCGACCTCCGAACGGGGGTCAGCGAGAAACTCCGCGTCAACGTTCTTGTTGACCGGCGTCCAGCTCTCGCCGACGTCATCCGTGCGGAACACGCCAGCCGCGGTGATCCCGACATACATGCGCTCGCGGTCGCGCGGGTCGAGCTGGATCGAGTGGCAGCACATCCCTCCGGCGCCCGGGAACCAGCGCTCCCGCGTGGGGTGTTCGAGAATGCCGCGATTGACCTCCCACGTCTCGCCTCCATCCTCGGAGCGAAAGAGCACGCCCGGGGCGGCCCCGAGATAGACGTGTCTTCCTCTTCTGGGCGGCCTGGCTCGATGTGCCACGCCGCGTCGAGCCTAAGTCCCGACTCGTCGGGCAACCCGATCTGGTTCGACCGCGTCCACGTCCTGCCGGTGTCCGCCGAGCGCTGGATCGTCGATCCATAGACCCGGTGGTTGGTCGCCGCGAACAGCGTGCCGTCGCGAGGGTCGAGCGTCGGGTGGTACACCCCCCATCCGTCGAGCAATGGGCCCTCCGCCCGTCAGCGCCGGCGATCGTCATCGCCCCACAGCAAGAAGAGTCCCTTAGTCGTGCCGACTAGCGCCAGGACGCCGACCGCGGTACCTCGGTTGTAGGGGGATGTCGGCCTGCGCGGAGTGCGACCAGAACTGATCCACTGCGGTCGAGCGTCATGCTCCCACCGGCTATGTGGGGTGAACCCCACATCGGATGCAGGCATAGCGGTCCGCATCGCGCCGGCGCGCACGCAATTCTCGACGCGGAGACCGTGCGGCCGCGGCTTTGGCCGGAATCCGTTTGGCGAGGTCGCCGCTCGGCCTATGGCTCCGGGCACACCGAGCGAAGGAGCATCGATGTTGCTTACCGTGGGTGATTTCGTAGCACGCCGGCTGCACGAATGGGGGGTGCGGAGGATCTACGGCTATCCGGGGGACGGGATCAACGGCATCACGGCCGGTCTTCGCCGCCTGGGCAAGATCGAGTTCGTGCAGGTGCGCCACGAGGAGAGCGCCGCGTTCGCGGCCTGCGGGCACGTCAAGTACAGCGGCGGCCCCGTCGGCGTGTGCCTGGCCACCTCCGGTCCCGGGGCGGTCCACCTGCTCAACGGCCTCTACGACGCCAAGCTGGATCACCAGCCGGTGGTGGCGGTCGTCGGGCAGCAGCCCCGAAGCGTGATCGGCGCCAGCTACATGCAGGAGATCGACCTCGCCTCGCTGTTCAAGGATGTGGCGCACGAGTACGTCCAGCTCGCCGCTCATCCCGCGCAGATGCGTCACCTGATCGATCGTGCGATCCGGATCGCGATCGCCGAGCGGACGGTCACCTGCGTGATCGTCCCCAACGACCTGCAGGAGGAGCCGGCCGACAAGGCCCTCGAGCCTCCCCACAAGCACGCCTACGTGCACTCGGGCCTCGGCACGGCTCGTCCACACGAGATTCCCTCGCGCGATGAGCTCAAGCGGGCCGCCGAGATCCTCAACGCCGGCGCCCGCGTGGCGATCCTCGTCGGCCAGGGCGCGCTCGGCGCGAGCGCACAGGTGGCGCAGGTGGCGGAGCTGCTCCAGGCGGGCGTCGCCAAAGCGCTGCTCGGCAAGGCCGTGCTGCCCGACACGCTGCCGTACGTCACCGGCGCGATCGGGATGCTCGGTACCAAGCCCTCCTGGCAGATGATGCAGCGCTGCGACACGCTGCTGACGATCGGCTCGAACATGCCCTACAGCGAGTTCCTGCCCAAGGAGGGCAGCGCGCGCGGGGTCCAGATCGACATCGACCCGCGGCTGCTCGCCATCCGCTACCCCTACGAGGTGAGCCTTGCCGGTGACAGTGCCGGCACCCTGGAAGCGCTGATGCCGCTGCTCGAGCCCAAGGTCGACGGCTTCTGGCGCGAACAGATCGAGGAGTGGGTGAGGGACTGGTGGGAGATCGTCGAGGCCCGAGCGATGAACGACGCCGACCCGATCAACGGCCAGCGAGTCTTGTGGGAGCTCTCGGAACAGCTCCCCGACGGCGTCATGATCACGTGCGACTGCGGCAGCGCGACCGGCTGGTACGCCCGCGACGTGAAGCTGCGCGAGGGGATGTTCGGGTCCACCTCCGGAACCCTGGCCACGATGGGGTCGGCGCTTCCGTACGCGATCGCCGCCAAGTTCGCACACCCCGACCGGCCCTGCGTGGCCCTGCTCGGCGACGGGGCGATGCAGATGGACGGCGTCAACGAGCTGATCACAGTGGCCAAGTACTGGCGGCGGTGGTCGGATCCCCGGCTGGTCGTGCTGGTCCTCAACAACCGCGACCTCAGCTACGTCACCTGGGAGCAGCGGGCGATGGTGGGCGACATCCGCTACGAGGCCTCACAAGAGCTGCCCGACGTCCGCTACGCGGAGTGGGCGAAGCTGCTCGGACTCGGAGGAATCAGGGTCGAGCGCCCCGAGGACGTCGCGGGGGCCTGGGCCGAGGCGTTTCGCTCTGATCGTCCGTTCGTGCTCGAGGCGATCGTCGACACCAACGTCCCGCCGCTGCCGCCGCACGTCACGCTCGAGCAGGCCACCGCGATGACCCGGGCGCTGCTGAAGGGCGACCCGGACCGCGGCGCGATCATCCGCCAGACCCTCCGTGACCTCGTCGAGGACTACGTGCCGCATCGACGCTGACGGGCGCACTCAGCGCATCCCGGCTGCTCCGCGATCAGGACGCGTCTTCAGCGTCCGCTGACTCGCTAGTGGTGGAGCTCCGTTTGGTGACGCCGGCTTGGCAGACGCGCCCGCAGGCCTATCGGTACGTGGACAAGAGCGAGCGATTCATCGGAGGTCTAGATGGCGACGGAAACAGCGACCCGTACTCGTCCGCTGATCCCGACGGGCACGTGGAAGGTCGACCCAGCGCACTCCACCGTCGGGTTCTCGGTCAAGCACATGGGCATAGCGAACGTGCGCGGGAAGTTCACCGAGTTCGAAGGCACGCTCGAAGTGAAGGAGAACCTCGCCGACTCCCGGGCCTACGGGACCATCAAGGTCGCCTCGATCGACACGGACGAGCCGCAGCGCGACGAGCACCTCAGGTCGCCCGACTTCTTCGACGTCGAGCGGTTCCCGGAGATAACCTTCGAGTCCACCCGCGTGGATGCGATCGACGACGAATCCTCCCGAGTTACCGGCAACCTCACGATGCACGGCGTCACGCGCGAGATCAAGCTCGACGTGGTGATACAGGGCTCCGACATCGACCCGTGGGGCAACACTCGCGCCGGCCTGGAGGCCGTCGGCTGCCTGAACCGCAGCGACTTCGACATGAAGTTCAACCAGGCGCTCGGCAGCGGCAACCTGCTCGTCGGAGACCGGGTTGCCTTGTTGCTCGACATCTCGGCGGTCCTTCAGCCCGCGTAGCTTCCTCCGGTCAATCTCCCGACGGGAACCACTCGGGCCTCGGCCCGTCGGGGCACCCAGTGACACGAAAGCACCTTGAGCCATGGTCATTCTGCGGCTCTTGGTAATCGCCACCAGCGGGGCGCGGGTCACCGATGGCGCGTAGCTCGGTGACGAAACCGGGGCTCGGCAGCATGCGCCCAGTCGGGTGCGTGATGACACGACAAACGCCGGCCGTCGCGACGCCGGTCAACCTCAACCGAGTGGTTCTCGCGCAGGGGTTGCGGGAAGCCCGCCGCGACCTCGGCCTCAGTATTGGAGAACGACGACCAGCACGAGCACAACCGCGACGTCGGCGGACCACTGCTCCCCGAGCGCACAAGAGCTGGCATCCGGTGGACTGCGAACAGCCGCCCACGATTATCGGACCGGAAGCCGGCCGGACGACGAGAGGGATCGTCAGGGACGTGCACGCTTTCCGTGCTTTCTAGCTCGGGTCGCGGCTGACGCGCGGCCGAAGATCAAGTGGGTGTGGAGTTCGGCCGGTGACGATCTCCGGTGTGCGTTGCAATCGAAGCGCGCTGTCTTAGCTGACCCTTGGTCCGCCGAGACCAGATCAAGCGGCTCGCGCGACGTGCATGGAGCTATCGGTTGTGAGGCTAGTCGCGGCGCGTTCGAGCGCTGCGACGAACGCGTCGGCGTTGACAAACCGCGCTTGGGGGATCTTGTCCAGCGCCCGAATGACGACGGAATCGAGTTGAGAAGTGACGGCCGGGTTCAGTGCGCTCGGCGGCGTGGGCCGATCTAGGACGTGCCCGAGGAGCACCGTCGCGATCGTCTCGCCGTCGAACGGGACCCGTCCAGTGAGGAGCTCGTAGAGGATGATCCCCATCGAGTAGAGATCCGACGCGACGCTCGCGCGCTCGCCCCGGATTTGCTCAGGCGAGAGATATTGCACGGTGCCGATGACGGCACCGGTCTCGGTGACCTCACAATCGTGAAAACGGGCAATGCCGAAGTCAGTCAGCTTCAGCTGGCCGTCCGTCGCGAGGATTGCGTTGTCTGGCTTGAGGTCGCGGTGGACGATCCCGCGCCTATGGATGTACCGGACAGCCTGAAGGAGCTGCGTGGTGAGGCCGATCGCGCGCACCGGGGCCAGTGGCGCCGCTTCGCGGATCAGCGACTTGAGCGACGGCCCAGCGACATGTTCCAGCACGATGTAGGGGCATCCGTCCCACTCACCACTGCCGTATACACAAGCAATGTGGGGATCGTGTAGCCCGGACGCAGTTGACGCCTCGCGCCGGAAGCGCTCCACGGCCTCCTCGTCGTCCGCGAACCAATCATGTAGAAGCTTGACCGCAACCGTCCGCGCCAGCACGCGATCCTCGGCGCAGTAGACGACCGCCGTCGCGCCCACCCCGATCCTTCGTTGCACGAGATAGCGGCCATCGATCACGGTTCCGAGGGTCGCACGCCGTCCGACTGGCTGGGACATGCACCCAACACTAGGACCGATGGCCGCCGCAGACCATGTGGTAAGCCCAACAGCGAATCGAGGGTTTGTCCCAGACCTGCTATTGAGCGAGCCCCGATTAGGTCCAGCAGATGGACGACCTCCTACCGGGCGCCGGTTGCCGGCAGTCCGGGGTTTGCCGCCGCGCCGCAACAACGGCTGTCGTCGCGCGCCGCGAGCAGGGGCGCGGTTCCGCCTCCATGGCTTCGGGGTCTCTCTCCGCGCCCCGCTCCAGGATTCGTACGTGGTGGCTATTGCCAAGTCGCGCCGGCCGGCGCGAGCACGATCGCCCTGTAACGCGAGACGTGCGAATCCGGGATTAAGGCTCGGCGGCGTTCGGCGGTATCGCTGAGCAGCTCCCCGCTTCTCTGCGTGTTCGATGACGCCCAGTGGCTTGACCAATGTTCCTGAGGGGCGGCCGGACATCGGGCTCAGGGGAACTGCGTCGAGCGCTGGATCTCCGTGGCCCTCCCCATGCGTCCCGTTCTCGATCGGCTCGGCTTCGGCGAGCTCTCAGCCTTCCTGCCCGCCCTCGCGCCTCGTACAGCGGCTCGATGGCGGGGTCATCGCTCACCCGGCGCACGACTCCGCCGATCCGAGCGGCCTCGGCCGCCCGGCACCCTCCTCCTCCGCGAGGAGCCGGCGCAGGGGGACAGCCGCGGGTCGTGCCTGTGCGAGCGAAGCTCTGTTCGTGTACAGGCCATGGATGACCGTGCACCAGCAGCCACCCGCTTGCGAGGCGATCCACGCGACGTATGGGAAGACATAGATGGTTGTGCAGAACCCGGGTGAAGGCGCCTCCGCGTCGGTCAGCACTCGCTGTCGAAGTCCATGGCTGAGAGCAGCGCGCTGTTCGTGATGGTGGAGATCCCGAAGGGGTATCGCAACAAGTACGAGTAAGACCACGAGATGGGCGTAATCAAGCTCGGCCGCTTCTTGTTCTCGTCTGTCGTGTACCCGACCGGCTACGGCTTCATACCGGAGATGCTCGGCGCGGACGGGGACCCGCTTGACGCCCTTGTATGGGTGTCGGAGCTGGCTGCCACATCCCGGTCCGCGCGGTCGCGTTACTCAACATGAGGGACGAGAAGGGCGACGACGAGACGATGGTGCGCGTCCCTTGGAACGATCCAATCTGGAGTTCGATCACCGACCTCGACCTACCCTCGGACCGGCTCCGCGTCGAGATCAGCCACTTCTTCTCGATCTACAAGGAGCCTGAGGGAAAGCCGGTCGCTGGGGGAAGCCGTCGCCGTCCGCGGCTGGCGCGGACGCGAGGACGCGGTCGCCGTCATCGAGCAGGCACGGCAGCGCTTTCGGCAGGCGCGGTGAGCGACCCACGCGATCACGGCCGTGGACCGACACGTCCGTCCGGCCGACGCGTCGACGCGTCAGGGCGGAGTAACGCCTAGGTGATGCCGCGCTCGATCTGGAACGGCTCGGTGACCTTCGGCCTGGCGGCAGTGCCGATCAAGGTGCACGCCGCAGTCGAGGACAAGAGCGTCCGCTTCCACCAGGTGCACGCGAAGGACGGCGCTCGGATCAGGCACCAGCGGATCTGCTCCAAGGAGGGCAAGGCGGTGCCATACAACGAGGTCGCCAAGGGCTATGAGCTGCGCGCCGGCGAGTACGTGATGCTGAGCCAGGAGGAGATCGACGCCGCGGCCGGCGAGCGCTCGCACATGATCGCGTTGGAGGAGTTCGTGCGCCTGCAGGAGATCGATCCGATCTTCTACGAGCGGGGCTATCACCTCGGGGTCGGAGATGGCGGGGAGGCGGCTTACCGCCTGCTCCACGGTGCGCTCGAGCGCTCGGGTCGGGTCGGGATCGGTCGCTGGGTGTTTCATAACCGCGAGTACCTGGTGGCGATCCGGCCGCTGGACGACGTGCTCGTCCTGCACACGATGCGCTTCGCTCACGAACTGGTTGACCCCGGGTCGCTTCGACTCCCGAACCCGAGCCGTGGGCCGACCGAGCGCGAGGTCGAGCTGGCTCGCATGCTGGTCGACTCGATGCTTAAGCCGTTCCGTGCGGCAGAGTTCAGGGACACCTACCGCGAGCGGGTGCTGGCCCTGATCGAGAGCAAGGCGGAGGGCGGGGAGCCCGAGCTCAGACAGATCGAGGAGCCGAGCGAGCCGCCGGACCTGCTCGCGGCGCTTGAGGCGAGCCTCAGCGCATCAGGCTCCGGCCGCGGGCTGGCCTCCAGCCCGGCTCCTCAGCAGACGGGGTCTCGGCGCGGACGAGCCCGAACGAAGCGTTGACGATGGCGGAGGCCTTGTGGACCGGTTCACTCAGCTTCGGGCTCGTCAACGTGCCCGTCAGCCTCGTGCCCGCCGTGCGCGATCCCGACCTCCACTTTCGTCAGCTGCACAGGATCGACGGCGCGCCGATCGAGGTGCGTCCGTGGTGCTCGATGGAGGACGTGGAGGTTGCCTACGAGGAGATCACACACGGCTATGTGCTCGGCGACGGACGGGAGGTGACAGTTTCTGACCTGGAGCTTCAGGCGATCGAGCCGCGCAAGACGCGAACGATCGACATCGAGCAGTTCGTTGACTTCGCCGACGTCGACCCGATCTACTTCGACCACTCGTATTTGCTGTTGCCGGGGTCCGGAGAGGACGGCGCCATCCGCGCCTACGGCCTGTTGAGTGAGGTGATGGGCCGCACCGGCCGCGCGGCGCTCGGGCGATTCGTGATGCGCGCCAAGGAGTACCTGGCGATCGTGCGCCATCGAGGAGGCGTGCTGACGCTGACCACAATGCTGTTCGCCGACGAGATCCGCGACAGCAAGAACGTCGACGTCGCGAGACAGACATCGCACCAGCCGACTCGCGAGCAGCTCGACGCCGCGGTCGCGGTGATCGAAGAGCTCTCCCGCGAGTGGCGGCCCGAGGGGTACAAGGATCGCTACCGCGAACGGCTCGGGCGAGTTATCGACAGGAGGCGTCGGGGCGAGACGATCGACGCTCCCGCGACTGCCGAAGCTCCGGCTCCCGCGCCTGACCTGATGGCGGCGCTGGAGCGAACGCTTCAGGAGCTGAGGCGTGGCGGCAGGAAAGGTGGTCGCGCACACGAGAACGACAGGCGGCCAACTGAGCAACGAAGGGCACGACAGCGATGACCGAAGACGCGTCTCTTGTTCGGGTCGAGGCGCGACATATCGTCAACGGCATGCCCGTTTCGGTCGTGCGCAGGTCTCCCGAGGGGCCCAAAGAGCTCTGACGTCCGATCGCGTATCTCGTACTGAAAGACGGGACTCCGGTCTACGACCGCGAGTGGAACCGCGTCGGCGTTGTCGAGCACGTGACGGCGGTCGGGGGCATCTTTGAGGCGTCATCATCGACACCTACCCGCTTCCCGGCCGGCATCTGTTTGCGTACCCCGCACAGATTGCCGAGGTACGCGAGCGCGGGATCCTGACGCCCAGCGCCCCATTCCAGGCCCACCTTCGCCGGCGCCGTGAAAGCCACGCCGCTTGCTCGCGTACCCGAACCAGATGACGACCGTCGTAGGTTCTGGTCTTCGTCTCGATGGCGACCGCAACGCCGTTCGGGGCGATCGCCACCGAGTCGATGTCTCCCTGGCTTTGCCACGCGAGCGAGTGCCGAAGCCGCCACCCCTCCGCCTGCAGAGGCGCGAGCGCGCGCTGCACCTCGTCCTCCGAGTGGGCGCCGACACGACTGCGACCAGCGAGCGAAAGCCAGTGCCGGGCGTAGAGACCCAGCCCTACCGCGGCGAGGAGCAGCAGCCCGGCGAGCGCCGCCGCTCCCGCGCCCGCCGTGACAACGCCGAACAGCGCGGCGATAACGCTTCCCAGGCCCGCTTTGCCGGCGTGAGAGAGCCGGCGATACTGCTGACGACGGGCGTAGTTCACGCTGCGACCGCCTCGAGCTGGCGGCCGCAGCCGGACGCGCTCTGGCTCGCCCTGCGCTGTGCCATCGCTCGATCCTGTCACCGGCGCCAGACGGCCTTCACCGGGTCGACTATCGGCCCCGAGATTCGACCCGTTCTCTGCGATCAGAGGCGACGGTCTTTTTGCAGCCTGCCCCCAAAGCCCCTTTTGGCACTCTCAAAAGTGCCGATTTGCAGGGATAAAGCGAGTACCGCTACCGGGATTCGAACCCGGGTTTCCGCCGTGAGAGGGCGGCGTCCTAGTCCCCTAGACGATAGCGGCGAGAGACGGACCTAAGCGAGCCGGCCCGCGGCCCCCACCGGCGTCCGGAAGCCCAGACGCCGCGAAGGGCCACGAACGGCCTGATTCAGCGTAGCGGCAAGGCTATCGCGCGTGTCGATCGGGAGGACGGTTCACGAGTTGGTGGCTTGACCGCAGACGGGCCGTGATAGCGTCGCGGCCGCGCGTGGAGGCGCCCCATTTTGCGGCCGAACGATCCCCTGAAGGCGACCGACCCGGTGAACGATGCTTTGCGGGGAAGCACCCGGCGTGCCTTCCTGCTCGACGGCGCCGGAATAGTCGCGGCTGGCTCGCTTGCGGGCTGACTCTTGACGTCCCGTCGGACCTGGGCGCGCGCCGCCGATCTGACCGAACCGGCCGCCTCGCAGGTCGGGGCGCTGCGGGCGCTCGGACGGTCGAGCATGCGCTTGCCGGACTCCCTTCCCAACCCCGCCATCGCGTCCGCGACCGACACGCTGCCGCAGATCGAGCACGTCGTGGTGCTGATGATGGAGAACCACTCGTACGACAACTTCCTCGGGATGCTCGGCCGCGGGCTGGCCAGGCGGCTCGCGGGGACGGGTTCACGCTCGCGTCCGACGGACTTCCGAACGCGACCAACCCGTACGCGAACGGGCAACTCCAGCGCGCGTTCCACATGCCGACGACCTGCCAGGTGAACGACCACCCCTCACAGGAATGGCAGGCCTCGCATATCCAGTACGACAGCGGGACCAACCAAGGATTCGTGATCTCGCCCAGCGGAGCGGTCTCGATGGGCTACTGGACGGGCCAGGATCTCCCGTTCACGTATGACCTGGCCACCCGGTTCCCGATCGGAGATCGCTGGTTCTGCAGCATGCTCGGCCAGAGCGACCCGAACCGCCGCTACCTGATCGCGGCCACCTCGGTCGGGAATGACCGACGACATCGGCGAGTCGCCCGGCAACTTCGTCCCCGACGCCTCGCTGCCGGCGCCGGCCAACGGCACGATCTTCGATCCGCTGACCGCGGCCGGATCAGCTGG
>CAWKHK010000008.1:0-51028 GCA_963849425.1 uncultured Solirubrobacteraceae bacterium
GAGCCAATGTACCGATCGTGCCGCGTCCTCGATCCGTCCGCGGGGCACCTTTCCCCGAGGTCCGCGGCCGTACGTTCCGGTTTGACAAGCGCGCGCTCCGGCATCCCTGGTTTCCCGGGGGTGTCCGGATGGTCGCGCGCGCGGCTATCGCCGCTCCGGCACTCGCTCCGCTCGCGCCTCCGCGACGACAGCCGCCTGGGTGGCGCAGGCGAATCCAGTTGTCAGTACCTACCTTTAGAGTCACCCGACCACACCGCGTTGCGACGACCGGTTGAACTCAGGCGGTCATCAGTGGCGCATATGTGTACGTCGCCAATCAGAGCACCGAGCAGCTTCAAGCGATCGCGCTATCCAACGGCGCCGTCGTATGGCGCGCGTCGCTCAACGTATTGGGTGGAGCCGATGGGCCGTATATCGCGGTTGATTCCGGCAAGGTCTTCGTGGTCAGTGACGACATCTACCCTGCCGGCAGCGATCAAGAGGGCATGGTCGTCTATGCATATAACGCGCTGACGGGAAGCCTGCTGTGGACCGCTCGTCCGCTCGGGACCGACCCGACGGAGCCGATCGTGTCCGATGGCACACTGTATGTAGACACGACCAACGACGCTGGCAATCGGGCAGCGATTCGAGAGAGCGACGGCACTGTTCTCTGGGATGTCAATAACCATTCCGTTCCCGCCGGCGGTTACGACGGTGGCCCGGTCACCCTGGCCGGCTCGCATCTGGTCGGGTACGACACATGCGGTAACGGCGTCGGCAGCAATCCTCTCACCGGGCAGATCAGTTGGATCGCCATCGGGGACTGCTACGTGGCGTCCGGGATGCTCGGCGTGACCGCGGGCAACCTTGTCTGGTTTGGCGATATCGATGCCGGCCAGAACTGGGACATGGGCAGCGGCGCGGGAAATGTCGCGCTCAACCCGTCCACCGGAAACGTCGCGGGGACGTTCCCCGCCGGCACGAGCCCCGTGTTCGCCGATGGCATCGGGTTCCAGCGGCGCGAGGTCGTGATCGGCCAGACCGCCCTCGGCAGCACCTTGATCGGAGGCGACCTGGCCGCGTTCAACCCGGCCACGGGCACCACCCTGTGGACGTTCACCGGCACGTCCGGATCCCACGACGTCGCCTCGATGCCGCTGGCTGCCGACGGTTACATCTTCGCCGCCTCCAGTGGCGGGGAGGTCTGGGCGTTGAATCCAACCAGCGGCGCGGTCGTCTATACGTTCACGCCGACGGCGAAGAACAGCGTCTACGACAATACGGGGATCGCCGCCGGCAGCGGCTACCTCGTGGTCGTCGCTCACAACCGGCTGATTGCCTTGAAGGGCAGCGCCGCTCCCGCGGGCCCGGCTCCGGCAGCCTGGACGAAAGCGCCTGGAGTAACACCGAGCCCGGGCACCGCTCGCTCACCCCATACGTAACTCACTCGTCAGCCGGGCGGCCGGGCGATCCCCGTCCTGTACGCGTACGTGACGGCCTGAGCCCGGTCGCGCAGGCCGGCCTTCGCGAACAGGTGGTTGATGTGGGACTTGACCGTCGTCGGGCTGACGACGAGGCGTTCGGCGATCTCGGTGTTGGTCAGACCCTCGGCGATCAAGCGCCAGCACCTCCGCCTCGCGAGGCGTCAGGTCGTCGGGGAGCTCCGGCGCGGCGGCCGCGGCCTCGGGCGAGGAGTCCGCGCTGGCCAGCGCCGCCACAACGTGGTGCTGGACCGCGGGGTCGAGCGCGGCGTCGCCGGCGGCCACGGTCAGGATCGCCGCGCGGATCTCCTCGCCGCTGGCGTCCTTGGTCAGGTAGCCGCGCGCCCCGGCGCGCAGCGCCCCGAGCACGCTCTCGTCGTCGGCGTAGGTGGTGAGCGAGATGACCCGCACGTCGGGGCAACGCTCGCGCAGCCGGCGCGTGGCCTCGATCCCGTCCAACCGCGGCATGCGAATGTCCATCAGCACGACCTGCGGGTGGTGCTCCGCGGCCAGCGCGAGCGCCTCCTCGCCATCGGAAGCGGTCGCGACCAGCTCGATTCCGCCCAGCAGACCGAGCAGGATGCCGAGGCTCTCGCGAACCAGGCGCTGGTCGTCGGCCAGGAGCACGCGGATTGGGGCGCGATCCTCGTCGCTGCCCGGACCGCCGGCGCTCACGACGGCAGCCGTAGTTCGACGCGGAACCCGTCGCCCGTGGGCTCGGCCAGCAGTTGACCGCCGAGGAGCTCGGCCCGCTCACGCATGCCGGTCAGGCCGTAGCCACTGGCCGCGGCACCGAGGGCGACGGGCGGCGGCGTGCCGGCTGGAGCATGGTCCTCGACCACCAGCACCATGCTCTGCGGGAGGTAGTCCAGCCGCACTTCGACGCGCTCGGGAGTGGCGTGGCGGCGGACGTTGGTGAGCGCCTCCTGCGCGGTCCGGTAGACGGCGAGCCGCGCTTCCGGCCGGAGCTCGCGCGGCTCTCCGTGGACCTCGACCGCGATCGGCAGGCCGCTCTGCTCGCCGAAGGCGTCCGCGAGCAGGCCGATCCGCTCGGGCCCGGGCAGCGCGTCGCCGCGCTCGGTGGCGATCGCGCGACGCGCATCCTCCAGTCCGGTGGCGGCGAGGTGGTGGGCCTGGTCGAGCGCCCGCGTAACCTCGCCGTCGACGCCGCGGTTGCGCGCGAGCAGGCGTGTGGTCTCGAGTTGCAGGGCGAGCGCGGACAGAGAATGCGCGAGCACGTCGTGCATCTCGCGGGCCAGCCGTCCCCGCTCGGCCGCGGTGGCGGCCTCCGCCACGGCGGCTCGCGAGGCCGCGAGCTCGTCACGCTGGTCACGCAGGGACCGCATCACCCGCATCAGCAGGAACCACGGAAGGGCCCCGATCAGGACCGCCGGGACCACGCCGCCGCGACCCTCGGCGACGGACACGGCGAGCAGGAGGATGATCGTGAAGGCGAGTGTGAGCACGCCGGTGCGGCGGTCGAGCCTGACCGCGGCCATGATCCCCACGAAGTACGGGCCGGCCTGCCATATGCCCTTCGGCTGGATCGCTGCGAGCACCGCGGTCATGATCGCGACCGCCACGAGCAGCGCAACCCGGCGCGCGGTCGGCACATCGCCGCGGCCGGGCTGCGAGGCGATCGCCGCGGCCACGAACGCGACCGTCGCGACCAGGACCGCCAACCCGCGCCCATGGAGACTCGGATGCGGCGTTGTCGTGACCGTGTCGACGACGAACACACTCAGGTACACGAGGCCGAGCGTGCGCAGCGCGATCGCCTCGAGCGGCGCGGGGACGCCGGTCGGGCTCTCCGCGTGCGGCCCGGACGAGGTGAACCATCGATAGATGCCGATCATGCGCGGGCAACGATAGGCCGGTCGAGCTGGTCCGTCATCGGCTCCTGGGCGGAGCCGGAGGACTCCGCTCTCCACCCCTGGGTGGAGTTCGAAGTTCAACCCGCACGCCGATGACACCCCGCGCCCCGGCGCCTACCTTGCTGGGCATGCTCACGAACTCATTCGACCCCCCGATCAGCCAGCCGCACACCCTCCCCTCACCGTCTGCTTCACACGCCGACGATCCGGTCATCTCGATCCGCGGGCTGCGTAAGCGCTACGGCGACACCGAGGCGGTCCGGGGGATCGACCTCGAGGTGCGGCGCGGCGAGATCTTCGCGTTCCTCGGACCGAACGGTGCCGGCAAGACGACGACGGTCGAGATCCTCGAGGGCTTTCGCCAAGCCAGCGCTGGGAGCGTCGAGGTGCTCGGGACCAACCCGTGGCAGGCGCCGTCAGGGTGGCGCGAGCGCATCGGCCTCGTCCTCCAGGAGTCTCAGGCCGAGCCCGGGCTCACGGTGCGCGAGTGCCTGGCGCTGTACGCCGGTTACTACCACTCCCCGCGCCCCGTCGGCGAGACGCTCGCGCTCGTCGATCTGAGCGAGCAGGCAGACCAGCGCGCGACCGCGCTCTCGGGCGGCCAGCGGCGCCGTCTCGACGTGGCGCTCGCGCTGATCGGCGATCCCGAGCTGATCTTCCTCGACGAGCCGACCACCGGCTTCGACCCCTCGGCCCGCCGCGCCGCCTGGGAGGTCATCGGCGGCCTCCGTGACCTCGGCAAGACGGTCTTTCTGACCACCCACTACATGGAAGAGGCCGAGCGCCTCGCCGACCGGATCGCGGTCATCGCCGCCGGCGAGATCGTCGCCGAGGGCACGCCGCAGACGCTCGGCGGGCGCCAGGTCGGCGGCTCGCGGATCACCTTCGCTCTCCCGGGCGAGACGACCGTCCACGAGCTTCCCGCCTCTCTGACCGACCGCATCCAGGAGGAGGGAGCCGGGCTGATCGCGCTGCCGAGCACGACCGTCGCCGCCGACCTGCACGCGCTGTCCGGATGGGCGCTCGAGCGCTGCCTCGAGCTCGAGGACCTCGAGGTCCGCCGGCCGACTCTTGAAGACGTGTACCTGAAGTTGACAACCCCCACCGAACCAAGGAGCTGACGATGTTTCTCCTCATCAAGTACGTAATCCGCACCTGGCGACGTCGCAAGGCCACCCGGCAGGCGACGGTCTAGCGATGTTCTGGCTGCTCAGCTATCTGCTGCGCAAGTGGCGTGAGAAAGGGGCTCGCCCGCTCGGCATCAGCGCCGCGGCGAGCCCCGAAACGAGCCCGGGCGCCGCAGCGTCCGAGGCCTCTCCCGCGACCGCGGGGCGCGCGAGCGCCCCGCGGGTCGTGGATCCCGAGATCGGACGCCCGTCGGCGGCCGCCCGGGGCACGGCCGCGCTGCTCCTGCACCAGGTGCGGTACGACCTCCTAACGAGCCTGCGGAATCCCCGCGCTCGGTTCTTCACGTTCTTCTTCCCGATCGTCCTGCTGGTCGTTTTCACCGGCGTCTTCGGCAGCGGACACACGGTCGTGGACGGCGTCCGCGTCGATCTCTCGCGCTTCTACGTCCCGGGGATCCTCGCGATGTCGATCGTCGTCGCCGCATACGCCAACCTCGTCATCTCGATCACCAGCCTGCGCGAGACGGGCGTGCTCAAGCGCCGCCGCGCCACCCCGGTCTCGCCGGGCTTGCTCGTCGCCGGCCAGGCGATGGCGACGGTGGTGGTCGCGCTGATCATGGGCACGCTGCTGCTCCTGATCGCGAAGATCCTCTACGGCGTCGACATGTCGGCGGCCGGACTGGCCGCGATGGGGATCACCGCCGTGGTCGGAACACTCGCGTTCGCTTGCATCGGCTACGCGGTATCGATCCTCGTCGGCTCGCCCGACGCCGCCCAGCCGATCGTCCAGGCCACGATGCTTCCGCTGTGGTTCATCTCCGGCGTGTTCATCCCGACCGCGACCCTGAGCGCGACGCTGCGCTCGGTCGGGTCACTGTTCCCGGTCGAACACATCGCCGCCGGTATGCACCTGGCGTCGGTGCGGTCCTCGTTCAGTAGCGCGATCTCGGTCCCCGACCTGCTCGCGCTCGCCGCCTGGGGCGTGGCCGCCGCACTCTTCTGCGCGTGGCGGTTCAGTTGGATCCCCAGCACCGCTACGGCGTGAGACGCGGGGCCGCCCTACGGGGCAGCCTTAGCATTCGCGGCGTTATGCCAATGCGGGCCCCGCGCTCCGGCTGCCCGACGGCGGATCCGGCACTCAGCACCCCGCGGTCCCGCCTGTAAAACGCAGCAAACCTCCCGCACCACCGCCTCCCCGCCCACATAAGCATTGTCACCATGCTTATGTGGCCGGCGGGCGACGTGTGGCGTGATTTGCTGCGTTCTCCATGGGAGACGCGAATCCGCGCCAGCCGGCAGCGCCGTCAGCGGCTCGCGATCCAGCCACTGAGCCGAGCGAACCTTCGGCTCCGCGGCGCGTCAGGGCTCGGCGTCGTACGTCGAGCAGTTGTCGGGCGGCGCCACCCCGGCGAACGCGTTCTCCAGATAGGTCAGCGCAGCCTTCGCGTACGGCACGAACCCCGAGAGGTGATCCCCTCCGAGGGGGTCGCGGTCGTAGTCGACGGTCACGCCGTGCCGGCAGTAGCTGGCCACCCACGCGTCGACCGGCTGGATGAACGCGAGGTCGTCGTTGACAGAGTTGTAGAGGAACAGCGGGGCCTTCGGGAGCGGTCCGTTCTTCAGGCTGAGCTCCTCGAGACCCCTGTTCGACCGGCGGGTAGGCGGCCAGCGCCTCGGAGTCGGGGAAGTTCGTGTACTGCGAGGCGTTGGCAAGTACGGCTCGTTGAGGGTCGAACCCCCGCAGCCGCTCCCGTCCTGTCCGTCCTTCGCCGCCAGCGCCTGACCCGACGCGTTCAGGATCTTGGTCAGATCGAAGTCCTGCGGCAGGGCGCGGCTGAAGCTCTCGAGCACGCCGATCTCGGTCCCGTACCAGATCGTGTTGTCGAGGTGGTCGGTGGTGTAGTACGAAATCGGGAAAGTTGCCACCCGCGGCGACGCCGACGATGTCGAGGTTCGGGCTGTATTTCGGCGCGAGCGCCGCCGCCCACGTCGACGCCTCCGAGCCGCCCGGAGTAGCCGTTGAGCGTGACCTCGGTCTTGGCGCCCTCGAGGCCGGCCGGCGGCAAAGTGCTCCGCCGCGGTGATCGAGTCGAGCGTCGCGTACCCGAGCATCGGACCGACCGCCCACTCGCTGTCGAGGCCTTCGTAATCCGAAGTCACCACGTCCCAGCCCTGCTCCAGCTCCTCGCTCATCATCGTCTGCTCGAGGGGACCGTTGGTGCCGCCGCCGTTGTTGCCGCCCTGAAGCGTGTACGAGGGCGCGCAGTTGAGGGTCAGGCTGTCGTAGAAGGTCTGATACGAGGCCAGCCGCCGCGGTCCGGGCGCCGGCGAGGTCGGCACCATCACCGTCGTCACCGCCGCGACGGGCTGCCCGGTGGCGTTCGTCGTGGCGTACATCAGCTGATAGACCGCTGCGGCCGCGACCTGCGTCGGGCCGCTGAGCGTCACCTTGCGCTCGCGCAGGATCGTCCCGTGCGGATACTGCGCGATGTTCGCCGGCTGCGTGTAGAACGGGTCGGACGCCGGCGCCGTGACCGCGCTCGCCACCGACGGAACAAGCGCCACCGCGGCCAACACCGCGAACGCGACCGGCAGCACACGCTGCTTGATATTCATTTCTCCCGCTTCTCCCTGTCTCTCCGGGGTTACCACGGGCCTGTCTACCCAGGATCGCGCCCGGTCTAGCCGATTCGCATTAGAGATGGCCGCGACGTGATCGGCCGGATCGGATACCGTTCCGCCGCTCTCGATGATCAAGGTCCGATTCAGCTTCGCCGCGGCGGTCGCCGCTC
The DNA here is from genome assembly GCA_963849425.1 of uncultured Solirubrobacteraceae bacterium. Lineage (GTDB taxonomy): Bacteria > Actinomycetota > Thermoleophilia > Solirubrobacterales > Solirubrobacteraceae > Palsa-744. The sequence continues at coordinate 7,257 of CAWKHK010000008.1, forward strand.
TCGCTCGCGATGTTCGCCGCGGTGGCCGAAGGCGGCGGCAGGATCAGCAAGCTTGGCTCGTGTGCGAACGAGTACGAGTTCTTCGCGCACGGGACCGGGTCGGTAAGGATTTCCGCGCGGCGCTGCTATGTCTGATCAACGAAGCCCGCGCGAGCCAGAAGCTCCCGCCGCTGAAGCGGTCCGCCCAGCTCGAGCGTGTGGGGCAAGCGCAGTCGAACACCTTCGCCCGGACGGGATCGGGCAGTCACGGTAGCTCGCTGTCGGACATCGCGGCTCGGTTCATCAAGGTCGGCTACCACCCGTCCGCTTACGACGAGGCGTTCGATGATCTCGCCGAAGGAGCAACTCCCTATCTGTTCCTGTCCCACATGCTCGGTCACGCCAGCATTCCGTGCAGCGAGATCTTCGATCCTCGTTTCCGGGACGTCGGCATCGGGGCGACCGTAGCCGGGGCGGGGATCGACACGCTGGCGCTCGAGTTCGGACTGCGCGCCGGACAACGGCAGCCGTCCAGCAACGCGCGCCCGTCGGAGACCTGCCCGCACAAGGTGCCGACTCCGATCGTGTCCGGGATGCCGGTCGTCGGCACCGTCGCCCCGACCGCGAACGGGTCGACGGTCAGTCTTGGGCTGCGCTGCACTGCCCGCCTGTCGTGCGTGCTGACCTCGACATTGACGCTCCCCGACGCGCACGCGAGCGCGGACAGTGGGAGCGTCACGATCCCGGCGGGCGCTAAGAAGACAATCACGTACACATTCACGCAGGGCGCTGTCGCCGCGGAGCTCGCTGCGCCGGACGCGAACGTCTCGCTCGGTATTGACGTCACGGCGCCCGTTCCGTACGCGGGCACGATCTCCGGACCGCTCACATGAGACGGGGTCGCTCGGCTTGACACAACTGGTAGCGTGCCCGCCCATGCGACGCATTCTCGTGGGGGCCTGCGTCGTGGCAGTAGCCGCGACGCCCGGAGCTGTGGCACTTGCACACTCCGTCCAGAGCCCGAACCTCCCTGACGGGCGCTACCAACTCAAGAACGGTTACGTCGACGTCGAGTACAACAAGAAGGTCAAGAAGTTCGATTACGTGCAGGTCTACTATCCCTGCCGCGCGGCGGGTCCGAGCCACAGTAAGTATCCGGCGTTCATCAGCCTGTCTACGAATCCGCACACGAAGCTTGTCAGCGGCAAGTCCACAAACACCTTTACCAACAAGATCACCGATTCGTCGGATCCCAAGGCTGTCGGCGACACTGCCACGGTCACGTGGGCGGTCCGCGGCGTGAAATTCTCCGCGCAGGGCCTATCCGGTGATTTGAACCTGACGGTGACCGGTCCCGCGGCGATCTGTCCGTTTACGTTGACGAACAAGCACCTGACGCCGCTCGGTAGCACTCAGGGAAACCAGCAGTGACCCCCAGACGTAGCTGAGAAGGCGTCGGCTGACGCCGACGCCTCAGTTACACCAGCGCCGTCGCTAGCAGCACGTCTCGTGCTGGACGGACCCGGTCAATGCGCGGCTTCCTGCGCACGTCTCGGGAGCTTCCACCCCGGACGCACGAAGTGGCACGTGTAGCCGTTGGGATACCGCTCGAGGTAGTCCTGGTGCTCGGGCTCCGCCTCCCAGAACGGTCCGGCGGGCTCCACCTCGGTAACGACCTTTCCGGGCCACAAGCCGGACGCGTCGACATCGGCGATCGTGTCCTCCGCGATGCGGCGCTGCTCGTCATCGACGTAGAAGATCGCCGAGCGGTAGCTGGTGCCCAGGTCGTTGCCCTGACGGTTCTTCGTAGTCGGGTCGTGGATCTGGAAGAAGAACTCGAGCAGGTCCCGGTACGAGATGCGGTCCGGATCGAACAGGATCTCGATCGCCTCGGCATGCGTGCCGTGGTTGCGGTAGGTCGCGTTCGGAACGTCGCCACCCGTGTAGCCAACACGCGTGCTGATGACGCCGTCGAGCTTACGGACCAGATCCTGGACGCCCCAGAAGCACCCACCAGCAAGTATCGCCGTCTCGGTCTCAGCCATGTCTCTGCTCCTTCTGGTCGGTTTTCTCAGTCGCGCGACAGATGCTCACCAACACAGTAGACCCACGGCAGTTCGCCTCGCAAGACAGGCAGCCCGGTAGCTGCGTCTCGAGATGCCCAGCGGTCACGCGGGAGCCCCGGTTAGAGTCGGGGCGTGGTGGGATCCAAGGCCAGACTGACCTGGCTCGCTCTTGCTTTCCTGACCGTCGGATCGGTCGGCGACCTGGGCACCGCCCCGGCACTGGCCGTTTTCGGACTCGCGTCCGTCGTCCTGTACGTGGTGCCCGCGATCGTGTTCCTCGTGCCGGCGTCGCTCGTCTCCGCCGAGCTGGCGTCCGGTTGGCAGGGAGGCGTCTACAACTGGGTCAGCGAGGGGCTTTCCCCGGGGATGGGTTTCGCCGCGGTCTGGTGCCAGTTCGCCCAGACGACGTTCTACTACCCGGCGGTGCTCGCGTACGTGGCGAGCACGCTGGCCTACGTGATCGCCCCCTCGCTCGCCCACAGCGGCATCTACACCGCGGCGGTGATCATCGTCGTGTTCTGGGCCGCCGTGATCGCATCGGCACGGGGCGTGACCAGCGTCGACAAGCTGGCTTCCTACGGGATCGTGATCGGAACGCTGATCCCCGGAGCCCTGCTCGTCGTCTTGGCCGTCATCTACCTCGCGCAGGGCAACCCGTCCGCGGCGCCGTTCGATTCCCACCACCTCCTTCCTCCGTGGAACGGACTGGCGAGCATCGTCTTGATCGTCAACAGCTTCTTCACGTACGCGGGCGTCGAGGTGAACGCGGTCCACGTCGACGACTTACGCGACGCCCCCCGCGAGTTCCCGAGGGCGATCTTGGTCGCCGTGATCCTGATCCTGCTCGTCTTCATGTTCCCGACGCTGGCGATCTCGGTCGCGGTTCCGTCGACGCACATCAGCCTCACCGCCGGGGTGATGCAGGCGTTCAGGTTTCTCCTGGATCACTTCGGGCTCGGCGTGCTGATCCCGATCATCGGCATCGGGTTGGTAGTCGCCTCGATCAGCGGCCTGCTGGACTGGCTCACGGGTCCATCGACGGGCTTGCTCGAGATTGGACGCGAGCGCGGCTACCTGCCGCCGTACTTGCAGAAGGTCAACGCCAACGGCGTACAGGTGCGCATCCTCGTCGCTCAAGGAGTCGTCATCACGCTGATCGGGCTGCTCTACGCGCTCGTCCCGAGCGTGTCGCGCGCCTACTGGATCTTCGCGGCCCTGGCCACCGAGGTCTACCTGATCATGTACGTGCTGATGTTCGTGGCCGCACGCAACCTGCGACGGCGTCAACCCGAGCACGCCCGCGGCTACCGAGCGCCGGCCCTGTCGACAATCTGCGTCGTGGGGATGCTGGCGTCGGTCGCCGCGTGCGTGATCGGGCTCCTGCCGCCGAGTCAACTCGGACACGCGAACGTGCCCGTGTACGCGGTGTCGCTGCTCGCGGGAGTCCTCGCGGTCGGGGTGCTCCCGCCGGTCCTGCTCGTCCGGCTACGCAGGCCCGCCTGGAAGGCTGGCTGAATCCAGCCGCGCGTAGACTGCGATGCATGTGTCGGCTGTTCGCGCTGCACGCAGGCGAACGAGACGTCGGAGCGGAGTTCTGGCTGCTCGACGCGCCGACTCGATCGCGCGCCAGAGCGAGCGCAACGCGGATGGTTACGGACTGGCGGCGTTGACGCGAGGCGAGGGATGATCCTGATTGCAATCCGGTCGGGCGTCTGAAGATCCGGCCTACGGCAGGTCGCTAGGCGGCTGGACGCGAGCGAGATACTGGTTCACCTGCGGTACGCCAGCACGGGCGATGTGTCGCTGTGAACACGCACCCGTTCAGCCAGGACGGACGACTGTTCGCCCATAACGGGGTGGTCGGGGACCTTGACCAGGATCGAGGTGAGATTGGGCTCTAACCGCGCGATGGTGATGGGCGACACCGATCCGAGCGCTTCTTGCGCTGATCACGCTCGCGATCCGCGAGGCCGGCGGCGACGTCCGCGCTGGGATCACCGCAGCGGTGCGCGAGGTGGTCGCCGAATTGAGCTCTACAGCCTCAACTTCGTGCTTGGCGGACTCGGCCACATTGGGCTTCGGCTACCGAGCACAATCCGTGCTCCTGCATCGCCGCCGGCGGGGCGGGGAGCGGCGCGACGCTTGACGAAGCGGACGCGCCGGTAGGTTGAGGCTGCACTCCGACGATGGAGCGGCTGCTCCGCTGGTAGTGATCGCCAGCGAGCGAATCAGCGACGAACCAGGCTGGGAAGAGATCAGCCGGGTGAGCTTGTCCACGTCGGCCCGGACCTCGAGGTCGACCGCGAGACGATCATCTCGGTACCGCCCGCGCACCCATGACGCTGAGCGCCCACGAGCAGGAGACCAGTCCTACCCTAACCGGGGTGACATTTGATCCTGCCTGCCGACATACCACGCGCGCCGAGATCGACCGGCTCTCGCGTACCGCGCTCCGTCCAGCGTGTCGATCTATCTCCCCACGGACCCGCGTCCAACGGTGAGGCGGAGCGGATCGACTCAAGACCTGACCGGCCAGGCGTCGTCGCAGCTCGCGACACAGGCGCTGGATCGAGCTCATTCGCCAGCTCGAAGACGAGATCGGATACCTGGACGACGACGAGGAGTTCTGGCGCTACCACGTACGGCCGCTACTTCGCACGCTGACCTTTCCGCACGTCGCATTCGTGCTGGCGCTGCGCGGGGTCGTGCGTGGTCGAGGTGACGGGACTCGATGGCTCGGATCGAGGTCCACGATCTGCGTCGGACGTCGCGCGCCTCGGGCAAATCGTCGATCGCCATCGGGCGCGATTCGCCGCCTTCAGGGCTCAGAAGGACAGAAGGTCCGCATGCGCCAGTACGCCAGGCAGGTCGACGGGCACCGGCCGCTGCTGAACGGCCTGGACGTGCCCTGATCCTGGCCGCACCGAGCCGATCGAGAGCATCTGCAGAGCGTCACCTTATCCCCATCGCTTGCACGGGGCTCCAGGAACCCCGAGACGGTCTCTGACGCCGAGCTTGCGGCCGGCACCCGCGCGGTCCTCGACGATCTGTACGCAGCGCAACTGCGTGACGTCCAGGAGCTCTACGGACAGCGGTCCTCGGATGGGCGGGCGCTCGCGGACGTCGCCGAAGTCGCACGCGCGGCGACCCTCGGCGCGGTCGAGACGCTGCTCGTCGACATCGACGCGGTCGTTCCGGGCACCGTCGACGACCAGACCGCGCGGTGACGTTCGCGAGCGCCGGCACGGGCGGCTCCACGTGTGATCGACGAGATCACGCGGCGCGCCTGGTGAGCGACGTCCGCGTGATGGCGATCCGCAACGACGATGTCCGGTGCGGTGCGTGCGCGATGCGACGGGTGAGGTGGGGTAGGGAGAAAGGGAGGGGACGCGACTGAGAGCGGACTCGTGCAGGTGTTCTGCAGGGTGGCGCCCAGCGCGGCGATGAGCTCTTCGCTCGGAGCCGAGGCGAGCGCGTCGAAGCCAAGGACGTACCGGGACAGCCCGAACCCGATGAGTTGCGAGGCAAGCAGCGCCGCACGAAGCTCGGGTCGGTCGGCTCCGACCCGCTCGACCACCGGCAGCGTGAGATTGACCGTCATGAACTCGCGGAAGGCCGCGGCCGCGGCCGGGTCGGCGAGGGCGGCGTGGATCAGGGACAGGATCGGGTTGCGGTGCTCGTCGCGGTCCCAGTGGCCGATGAACCTGCGTGCGGCGTAGTCGCCGACCTGCGATGCGGGGACCGCTTGGATCTGGGCGGCGACCTCGCTCGCGTCGAAGGGCAACTCGACGACGGCTGCGAACAACCCGGCCTTCGACCCGAAGAGCTGGACGACGAGCGACGGGTCCACGCCGGCGTCGCGAGCGATCCCCCGCAGCGACGTCTCGGTGTAGCCGTTGGCCGGGAAGGCAAGGCGGGCGACGTCGAGGATCTTCTTGCGCGAGGGGCTCCTCCCGGGGCGCCGGCCGCCGCGGCGACGCGCACCCGGGCCGGGCGATGTGAGGGGGGGATCGGTCATGGCCTAAGTTTGACACATGTTGTCTCAACGTGTAGAGTAAACGTACAGACAAACTGTTTTCCGACCCGGATGAACCATGAATACGACCCCGGAATTGCCCAACTCGGAATTGCCCTACTCGGCCAGCGCGGACTCCGCACCCCCGCCTTCCGAGGGCCGGCTCCCCCAATCCGCCCCCAGCCCACGCCGACTGTTCGCAATAGCCGTGTTCGCCGCAATCGTCGGGTTTGGCATCACCCTGTCGTTCGGCTATGCCGACCATGACCCGAAGCCCCACGCGGTTCGTATTGCCATCGCCGCCCCACCGGCGGTGCGCGCCAAGGTCGCGGCCGGCCTGGAGCGTGCCGAACCGGGAGGCTTCGACCTCGTGCCCGTGCCCAGCGCCGGGGCAGCAACCCCCAGCGTGCGTTCCCAGTCGACCGCGGGGGCGCTCGTCGTGCCGCCAAGCGGACCCGTCACGATCGTGACCGCCGGCGCGGAGGGCGTCCTGCAACAGCAGGCACTCACCGCAGCGCTCACCGGCGCGACCCGGTCGATGCATCGCGCCGCGAAGTCGCTGGACGTAGCCCCCCTGCCGAGTGGCGACCGCGCCGGGCTGTCCAGCTTCGTGTTCGGCCTCGGACTGCTCATTCCGAGCGTGCTTGGCGGCCTTGGCTTGTTCCTGCTCGGTTCGCGCCTGCGACTGTGGTGGCGCGTCACCGCCGCGGCGCTGTTTGCACTGCTGGTCGCCTGCGGCGGGGTCCTGGCGATGGACACCATCCTCGGCGCCCTGACCGGAGCGAGCGGCGCACTGATCGGGATCGGCTTTCTCGGGGCCCTCTCCTTCGTGTTGTTCGTCGCGGCCCTACAGGCGGTGGTCGGGCTGCCTGGCACCGCGCTGGCGGCAGTCGCGTTCATCTTCGTCGGCAACGCCATCTCCGGCGGATCCGTGCCGGTCGGATTCCTCCCGGGCGGGTTCCGCCAGATCGCGCCATGGCTTCCGAACAACGCGATCGTCAGCGGCGTCCGGGACGTCGTCTACTTCAAAGGACACGACCTCGGGCATCCGCTGCTCGTCCTCGTCCTTTGGCCGGTCGTCGCGCTGAGCGTCATCGCGGCCGTCGATCTCCTGCACCTCTCAGAGCGCCGGCACAGACCCCACCAGGCCAACGAGATCTACGGCACCCCGGCGTTCGTGCACGTCAGCCGGCGGCTCAGGGCTCGTGCAGCGGGTTGAGGTGCTCTCGCAGCCTCAGCAGCTGCGGCTCCGATTCGTCTGAGTCGATCAGGACGGCCGTACCCGGCCAGGCGTTCCTCAGGTAGGCGGTGTAAGCCCCGTTCGATCGTAGGTCCGGCTCGTAGATCCACGAACCCGAGTTCCAATACCGGAACTTCTTGCCCGGTCCGAGCACGCCATCGAGCGGCTGGTGCGTGTGGGCGAACACGATGTTGCGGGTCTCCGAGGACCAACCGAGGTTCACGACCACCTGCTCGAAGGCTTCGACCGCGCGGGCGCTCGGATCGCTCGGAGCTACCGAGCGAGCAAACGCGTAGCTCGACGCCTCCCCTCCGGCCGGAGCGCCGGTGCGGTGCCGGCGCATCATCTCCTGATGGCGCGCCGCCTGATACCCATCAGGAGCCATTCTCGCCGCCGTCCGCTCCTCGGCCCTCCCCGGCGGCGCGAGGTGCGCCGCAGACCAGTCCCGGAGCTTTTCGGCGGCTCTGACCGGCGAGGCAGAGAGGTGTGCGGCGTGTCCCAGCGACTCGAAAGCCCGGAACGTGCGGCGCTGTGCGTTCGTGCCGTTCGGCAACTGCGCGATCGTGTACAGAAGCCCGGTGAGGATTGTTGCCGTCGCCTCGTAGTCCGCAATCGTCGGCGAACGCTCCTGGCCTCCGACGGCGATGGACCACAGCGCGCGGGATAGCAACCTGGTCGAGCCGCCACCGGTTCGCGCCGCGTGCACGTCGAGATAGTGGCCATGCATGCAGAGCACGCCGGCGAACGTGTAGGTCGGATAACGGATATCGACCTCAACACCCTCGAGGTGCCGCTCCAGAAACAGACGGAGCAGGTCCGCGCGTCGGAGCTCCTCGCTCAGCTCCCGCGGTGGCCTCCCTTCGGCGAGCGCCAGCTCGAGCCGATCCTCGGCTTCGCGACTGACGAAATGGTGGTCGTGATTCCCCGCCAGAAACACGAACCGCTTGCCTTGCAGCTTCTCCCGAAGCAGCTCCAGCAGGCCGCGAGCCGCCTCGAAGCTGTCGAGGATCGACGCGAACATCAAATCGAACATGTCGCCGAGGAAGATCACCTCGTCGACGTCGAGCGCCGGCGCCAACAACTTCAGGCTGTCCGGCTCGCGAAGAAGATCCTCGCCGGTCCAGGCACCGAAATGAGTATCGGAGATCACGAGCGCGCGCATGCGCGATGAGTATCCCCGACGGGCCTGATCAAGGACAAACTGCTCGAACCCACGCCTGGCGATAGTTAGGCAATCACCTAAGTAACGTGCTACGTTCTCCGCTGTGCCGATCGCTGAGCCCCAGCAACTCGATCAGGCGTTCCACGCCCTGGCCGACGGCAACCGCCGCGCGATCGTCGCACGGCTCACCCGTGGCGCCGCATCGGTGAGCGAGCTCGCGGCGCCGCTGGACGTGTCGTTACCGACCGTGCTGCAGCACCTCGAAGTGCTCCAGCGCAGCGGACTTGTGCGTTCCGAGAAGGTGGGCCGCGTCCGCACCTGCCAGCTCGAAGACGGACCGATGCGCGCGGTCGAACACTGGATCGCCGAGCACCGCGCCACCTGGGAACGTCGCTTCGATCTCCTGGGCGACGTCCTCGACGACGCCTTCCCGACCACGAAGGGACATCGCACCAAATGAGCATCTGTCAGCACGACTTCACCATCGAGCGCCGTTTCAGACAGAGTCCCGAGCAGACGTTCCAGGTGTTCGCCGACCCCGACCTCCGGCAGCGCTGGTTCCGTGTGCCCGACACTTGGACCGGCACCGAGTGGTCGCTGGACTTCCGCGTCGGCGGCGGCGAGGTGAACGCGGGGCGCGACGACCGCGGCATCCACCACCTGTTCCGCAGCCGCTTCCACGACATCGTCGACGGCGAGCGGATCGTGTTCGCCTACGACATGTTCCTCGAGGGCCGCCTGACCTCAGTCTCGCTTACGACCATCGAGCTGCGTCCCGAGGGCGACGGCGGAACGCACCTGATCTTCACCGAGCACGGCGCGTTCCTCGACGACCTGGAAGACCCGGCCGAGCGCGAGCACGGCACCGGTCTGCTGCTGGATGGGCTTGAGACGGTGCTCATCCGTGAGGTGCCAGCGTGAGCCTCGTCCTGCTCGAGCACCCATTCGCGCTGTATTGCTGGAAGGCGCTCATCGCCCTGTACGAGCGCGACGTGCCGTTCACGGCCGATCTCGTCGAGGCCGACCGCTCCGCGCTCGCGGCTCTGTGGCTACCGGCCTCGATCCCCCTGCTCGTCGACGACGGCGTCGTGGTCCCCGAGTCGTCGATCATCGTCGAGCACCTCGATCGCCACGGCGACGCGCCGCCGCTGATCCCGCCGGACCCCGACGAGGCGCTGCAGGCGCGACTGTGGGATCGCGTGGCCGACGGCTACGTCGCCACGCCGGTGCAAAGGATCGTCGGCGACGCACTGAGACCCGCCGACGCCAACGACTCGCACGAGGTCTCCCAGGCTCGCCGGACGCTCGACCTCGCCTACACCACGCTGGACCGTCAGCTCCACGGACGCGACCGTGACGGCTGGCTCGCCGGCGAGCACTTCACGCTCGCAGACTGCGCCGCAGCGCCCGCCCTGCACTATGCCGACGTCGTCCATCCGCTGGACCGGCAAACCCACCCGGCGCTGGCCGCCTACTTCGATCGGCTATTTGCACGATCGTCGGTCGCTCGCGTCGTCGAGGAGGCCCGCCCCTATCGCGAGCTATTCCCGCTGCCATGGCCCGAGCGTCACGACGGGGACCGCTCGACCGTACCTTCGATCAGCCCGTAAGGCTCGTTGGTGACATGGAAGATCTCGTTCTCGTTCTCGAGCCCGAAGCGCCCGAGGTCGTAGAGGAGGTGGTGCTTGTTGGGCAGGGAGAAGCTGATCCGCTCCACCTCGGGACGGGCGTCGAGAACGGCCTTGCCCATGTGGTGGAGCGTGAACTGCACCGACGGGCTGTAGTGATCGCAGAAGGCCTCGACGATCGTCTGGCGCACGCCATGCCAGGCCGCTCCGTAGTGGACGTCGCGTCCGCGGTATGACCACCGGGCCGTGATGATCGTCGCCAGAATCCTGTCGGACGTCTCGGGGAGCGTGGTGAAACGATCGCGCAAGAACCCCTCCCAGCCCGAGTCGGTGGTCTTCAGGACGAGCAGGTCGTCGATCCCGACTTGAATTTGGATCCCGCCCGCCCCGCCACCGTCGCCGGTCACGGCCGCGACGCGGTTGCCGCCGCTCCCGCGCTGGAAGGCGTACCCGTGCGGACGCCCACCGACCTCGAGCCTCGCCCACGGGTGCTCGACGATGTGCGCACGCGCGCGCGTGACGCTCGGCCCGGCCGCGAGGAAGTGTTCGACGAGCCGCCGCCCGAACGACTCGATGTCGTCGACCGGTTGCTCTTTCGCGAGGGCATAGACGGCGTTGCGCATGGTGTCGGTGGCGAGCAGGCCTGCGTTGTCCCCGTCGACGTACGCGGCGTCGAAGTCGCCCTCGAGCCCAACGTCGACCGTGATGTCGCACAGGTCGTGGCCGTCAGGGCGGCGCGAGACCTTGACGAGACGGATCTCGGACTTTCCGTATCTGGCCTGACTCAGAACGATCGACATCCGTCAGCTCCCTCGGTATGTGCTGTATCCAAATGGGCTCAGCAGCAACGGCACGTGGCAATGCTCCTCGCCGTCACCGACGACGAAGATCACCGACACTTGGGGGTAGAAGCCCGTCTCGCCGACCGCACGGAAATACGCGCCGGTGTCGAACGTCAGCCGGTAGTGGCCCTCCTCCGGCGCTGAGGAGAGCAGATCGTGCGCACGCCCGTCGCCGTCGGTGGTGCCACGGCCGACCGGCTGCCAGCCCCTGTCCAGCGCACGCTCGAGCAGCACGGGCACGCCCGCCGCCGGACACCCCCGCGAGGTGTCGAGCACGTGCGTGGTTATTCCGCTCAAGACCCCTCTTCCTCAAGCAGGTCAGCCAGGCGCAGCCGCGCGATCTTGGCGATCTCGCCGAGAGCGATGCCGATCTCCTGCTCGCGCGAGTGCTCTAGCCGGGCGGTGCCCCACGCGATGATCGAGTCCTTCGTGCGCTCCCGCACGCAGACGATCATGGGGAACCCGAATCGGTCGCGGTAGGAGCGGTTGAGGCGCCGGAGCGCGTCGAACTCGCCCGCGCTGAGGCGGTCGAGCCCCGCCGAGGCTTGCTCGCCCGTGGACTCGCGCGTGAGGATCCGCTCCTCCGCCTCACGACCGGCGAGCTCGGGATGAGCCCGGATCAACTCGAGCTGGCGCTCGCGCGGCGCCTCGCGGATCGCCGCCTCGAGCGCGGCGTGCAACTCGGTCACGCTCCCGAACGGCCGCTGGGCCCACGCCGCCTCCGCGACCCAGGGCGAGTGCTCGAACAGCGGACCAAGGTCAGTCAATGAGAGAGACAGCTCTGCGGATTCGATACCGACGATGTGCTCCGGCCGGACCGGAATCCGCGTGAGCGGGCGACAGCTGGCGGCGCGCACCGCCGCGACGACCGCCGGCGGGGTAGAGATGTGAGGCGGCTCCCCCACGCCCTTGAGGCCATACGGTGACTCCGGGTCAGGGTGCTCGAGGATCTCGATCCGCATCGGCGGCATGTCGAGGATCGTCGGCAGCAGGTAGTCGGTGAACGACGCGTTCAGCACCCGGCCGTCCTTGACCTGGACCTCCTCGAGCAATGCCAGGCCGAGTCCCTGGGCGGTGCCGCCTTCGATCTGGCCCTCGAGCGCCTGCGGGTTCATCGCCTTCCCCACCTCCTGCGCCGTCGCGAGCTCGACGACCCGAACCAGACCGAGCTCCAGATCGACGTCGACGACGGCCCTATGCGCCGAGAACGCGAACTGGAGGTGGGCGTCACCCTGGCCGTTCTCGTCGAGTGGATACGTCTCGCGGTGATGCCACTCCACCGTCGCCTCGATCGCGTCGTCGCCGATCAGCGCTGCGAGCTCGGCCCCCGTCATCGTCCGCGGATCAGCGGGCAGTCGCTCCCGGACCGCCTCGCACGCGGCCTTGACCGCGCCACCGGTCACGTACGTCTGACGCGACGCCGAGCTTGACCCGGCCGAACCCATCTGGGTGTCGGCCGTTCGCACGGCGACGCGCTCGACACCCAGCTCGGTCCTGGCAATTTGAGCCTGCACGGTGACGAGCCCCTGGCCTACCTCGACCGCGGCCGTGTGAACTTCGACCAGCGGCCCGCCGGCGTCGACCGAGAGGCGCACGCGGGCGGTGGAGTAGTCGTCGAATCCCGCGGAGAAGCCGACGTTCTTGATCCCAACCGCGTAGCCGACGCCCCGCCGGACGCCCTCGCCGTGGGTCGAGTTGGAGACTCCGCCAGGAAGCTCGCGCGGATCACGGCCGCCATCATCCGGCACCGGCGGCAGCGGCATCGCGCGCACACGCTCGAGGAGCTCCGCGACCGGCGCCGGTTCGCGGATGACCTGACCGGTCGGCATTCGCGTCCCGGGCCGCATCGCGTTGGCGATCCTCAGCTCTACCGGGTCGATGCGAAGCGTCGCGGCGAGCTTGTCCATCTGCGCCTCGTGGGCGATCGCGACCTGCACGGCGCCGAACCCCCGCATCGCGCCGCAGGGCGGGTTGTTCGTGTAGGTCACGTACGAGTCGATGCGCGCGTTGGGGACGTCGTACGGCCCGGCGGCGAAGCAAGCGGCGTTCGAGCAGACGGCCGTCGAGCTCGAGGCATAAGCCCCGCCGTCGAGCACGATCCGCGCGCGCACAAACACGAGCCGCCCGTCGGCGGTGGCGCCGTGCTCGTAACGCATCCGGCACGGGTGGCGGTGGACATGGCCGAAGAACGACTCCTCCCGGTTGTAGACCATCCTGATCGGGCGCCCGGTGTGCAGCGCGAGCAGGCAGGCGTGGATCTGCATCGAGAGATCCTCGCGGCCGCCGAACGCCCCACCGACGCCGCTCAGGATCAGACGCACCTTCTCGGGCGGCAGGTTCAGGCTGAGGGCCAGCTGGCTGCGGTCCTCGTGCAGCCACTGCGTGGCGATGTAGAGATCGACGCCGCCCTCGCCGTCCGGGACCGCGAGGCCCGACTCGGGGCCGAGGAAGGCCTGGTCCTGCATGCCGACCTCGTACTCCCCGGTGACCACGACGTCGGCATCGGCGTCGGGGGCGCCGTGGATGATCCGCACATGGCGCAGGACGTTTCCCGAAAGATGGAGCTCGGGTGCGCCCGGAGCCATCGCTCGCTCGGGGTCGGTCAGCGGCTCGAGCACGTCATAGTCGACGTCGATTGCGGCGATCGCACGGCGCGCCGTCTCCGGGTGATCGGCGGCGATGATTGCGATCGGCTCGCCCTGGTAACGGACGTGCTGCCAGGCGAGCACCGGCTGGTCGGCCCGCTCCATCCCGTACAGCTTTCGACCGGGAACGTCCTCGTGGGTGAGGACCGCGCGCACGCCGGGGATCGCGAGCGCGCGCGAGATGTCGATCGACCAGATGTCGGCGCGCGGGTGCACGCTGCGCAGGGTCGCGCCCCACAGCATCCCGTCGACCCGGATGTCGGACGAGTACTCGAACTCGCCCCTGACCTTCGGGACGCCGTCCGCACGCACCGTCGTCGTCCCGACGACGCCCGGCCGCTGGATGTCAGGCGCGGTCCGCTCGCGCGCCGGAGTGGTCGGAACCGTCGTCATACCCGAGCGTCCGCCTTCGCGGCGAGCCGGCGGCTCGCCCGGGCGATCTCGACCGCCACCTGCGTCTCATCGGCCGTGCGCAGCTCGCCTCCCTCGACGATTTCGCGCCCACCGACGAGCAGCAGCTCGACCGCTTGCGTCGCGCCGAACACAAGCGCCGCAACCGGATCCTCGATACCGGCGCCGTCGAGCCCGTCGAGCCGCCAGAGCGCGACGTCGGCGAGCTTACCGACCTCAAGCGACCCGAGCTCGTCGTCGCGCCCGAGGCAGCGCGCTCCGTCGATCGTCGCGCGCGCGAGCGCCTGCCTTGCCGTCAGCGCCTTCGGGCCGCCGGCCAGACGGGCGAACTGCAGCGCGGCGCGCATCTCGGACGCGAGCCCGCCGTCCTCGTTGGAGGCGGCGCCGTCGACGCCGAGTCCGACGGGAACGCCCGCGCCCACGAGGTCGCCGACCGGTGCGATCCCCGCGCCGAGACGGGCATTGGAGTTCGGGCAGTGGGCGACCCCCGTGCCGGTGGCGCCGAAGCGGCGGATCTCGGCATCGTCGAGGTGCACGCAGTGCGCCAGCCACACGTCGTCGCCCAGCCAACCGAGCTCGTCGAGGTAGTCGACGGGGCGTACGCCGAAGCGCTCCTGACAGAAGCGCTCCTCGTCGAGCGTCTCGGCCAGATGCGTATGCAGGCGCACGCCGCGACGGCGCGCCAGCTCGGCGGCATCGGTCATCAGCCCGCGTGTCACCGAGAACGGCGAGCACGGCGCGAGCGCGATCCGCACCATCGCACCCGGCGCCGGATCATGGAAACGGCTGATCGCGGACTCGCACGCGGCGAGAATGGCATCGCGGTCCTCGACGATCTCGTCGGGCGGCAGCCCGCCCTCCGAGCGCCCGAGATCCATCGAGCCGCGGCACGGGTGAAAGCGCATGCCGACGGACGAGGCGGCGCCGATCTCGACCTCGAGGAGGTCACCGGCGTCGCGCGGGAACACGTAGTGGTGGTCGGTCGACGCCGAGCACCCGGAGCGCGCCAGCGCCGCCAAGCCGGCGCGGGACGCAGCCCAGCAAGTCTCGTCGTCGATCAGAGCCCACACCGGGTACAGCTCGACCAGCCACTCGAACAGCGTCGCCTGCTGAGCAAGTCCGCGGGTGGCCCACTGGTACAGGTGGTGATGACAGTTGACGAGGCCAGGCGTCGCCAAGTGGCCGCGGGCGTCGATCCGGCGACACTCCGCCCCACCCGCCCCACCCGCCTCGTCCGGCGCGGCCCCCTCCCCGACGGCGACGATCCGGTCGTCCTCGATCACGATGTGCCCCTCGCGATGCTCGGTCCCGGCCGCGTCGACGGTCGCGATCGCGCAGCCCTCGATGACGATGCGCTTCGTCACCTCCGCGACGCCTCGGCAAGGCGTTCGCCGGCCAGCCGGACGGCGTCGAGGATCTTCTCGTAGCCCGTGCACCGGCACAGGTTGCCCGCCAGCGCCTCGCGGATCTCCGGATCGCTGGGCCGAGGGTTTCGCCGCAACAGGTCATGACTTGCGACGATCAGCCCGGGCGTGCAGAAGCCGCATTGCACACCACCTGCTTCGACGAACGCCCGTTGTATCTCGTGTAGGCCATCACCGTCTCCGCCCGAGATCCCCTCGACGGTCACGACCTCGCGTTCCTGCGCCTGCGCGGCGAGCACGAGGCACGCGCAAACGACCTCGCCGTCGAGGTACACCGAGCACGATCCGCACTCACCCTGCTCGCATGCGTTCTTCGATCCGGGAAGATCGAGATGCTCGCGCAGCGCATAGAGCAGACTCGCGCCCTCCCACACACCGTCCACCTCTCGACGCGCGCCGTTGACGGTGACGATCAGCCGCACCGGTACGCCTCCCAGGCCCAGGTGAGCGTCCGCCTCGAGAGGACGCCGAGCGCGTGGCGCCGGTAGCGGGCGGTGCCACGCACATCGTCGATCGGTCGCGCGGCGCGCTCGACCAGCTCGCCGAACCGATCCAGTGCTGCATCTGGAATCGGCGCACGCGCCGACCACAGATCGTGCTCGTCGAGCACGCCGGCGATGAACTGCTCCGCCGCGCCGCACCGGATTGGCGTCGGCCCCGCGGAGCCGATGCACGCGGTCGCACATCGCCGCTGCGGCCAGATCGACAGCGCAAGCGAGCAGACCGCGATCACCATCGCGTTGCGAGTGCCGACCTTGGCGAACTGCTGCGGGCCGTCGGCCGCGACGATGTGGAACGCCGCGATCAGCTCGTCGCCCGCCAGGCAGTTGCGTTTCGGCCCAGTAATGAACTCGCGCACCGAGATCCGCCGCGTGCCGGCCTTCGACGCGAGCTCCACCTCGGCGTCGGACGCGAATAGCGGCGGCAGCCCGTCGCCCGCCGGAGACGAGGTACCAAGGTTGCCGCCGACCGTCCCCCGGTTGCGGATCTGGGGAGATCCCACCGTGCGCGATGCGATTGCCAGACCGGGCAGGCGGTCGCCGAGCTCGGCGATCAGCCGCGAATACGTGACGCCGGCTCCGATGCGCAGACGACCGTCCTCGGGGCCCCACTCGGTCAGCTCGGGGATCCGAGTGAGGTCCAGGATCGCCCGTGGGCGAGCGCGGTCGAAGTTGAGCTCGACCATCAGGTCGGTGCCGCCGGCAATCGGAACCGAGTCCGGATGTGCGGCTTTGAGCTCGAGCGCCTCGAGCCAGGTGTCCGTCTGGAGCACCTCCATCTCGGTAGTCTCGCTCACCGCCGCCGTTGCGGGCAAACGGCACACCGATGAGCGATTCCATGGCCTACGCAGCGGCCGTCCTTCGGCGGTGCGACGAACTCGCCGCCTTCACCGAGGAGGAAGGCCGCCTCACGCGGCGCTTCGCGACACCCGCCCTCCAGCAGGCCGGCGACGCAGTGCGCGGCTGGATGGAGGCTGCGGGGATGGTCGCGCGGCGCGACGCGATCGGCAATCTCATCGGCCGGCTCGAACACGCCGATCGCCGGACGTTGCTGATCGGCTCACACCTCGACACCGTCCGCGACGCCGGGCGCTACGACGGCACGCTCGGGGTGCTCGTCGCGATCGCGTGTCTCGAGCGGCTACGCGACGAGGGCCGATCGCTGCCGTATGGCGTCGAGGTGCTGGCGTTCGCCGATGAGGAAGGCGTTCGCTTCGGCACGGGGTACCTGGGGAGCAGTGTCGTCGCCGGCCGTTTCGACACCGCCGATCTCGAGCGGCGCGACGCGGATGGGGTCACGCTGGCCGACGCAGTGCACGCGTTTGGCGGCGATCCGGAGCTGTTCGCGAGCGCCCGCCGCGATCCCGCCGATCTGATCGGCTACTACGAGGTCCACATCGAGCAGGGCCCGGTACTCGAGGCGGGCGGCGTTCCGCTCGGCGTCGTTACCGCGATCGCCGGACAGAGCGGTGGCCGAATCGTGTTCACCGGCGAAGCGGGTCACGCGGGCACAGTGCCGATGGCGCTGCGGCGTGACGCTCTGGGCGCGGCGGCCGAATTCGTGCTTGCGGTGGAGGCGGTCGCGCGCGATCAGGACGGCCTGGTTGCAACGGTCGGGAATCTCCAGGTGCAGGACGGCGCGAGGAACGTGATCCCGGGCCGCGTTGTCCTCAGCCTCGATGTCCGCCACAGCGCTGACTCGGTGCGGGAGTCGGTTCTTGCGCGCTTGCGTGACCGCGTCGGCGCGATCGCGGACGCGCGAAGCGTGGGGCTCGAGTGGCAGGTCGGGCCGGGGACTCCGTCCGTCGACTGTTCGACCGACCTAACGGAGCTGGTGGCGCAGGCGATCGCAGCGCCGGGTGGATCCGTCGTCCGCCTACCGAGCGGCGCCGGCCACGACGCCGCCATGCTCTCGACGATTACCCCGGTTGCGATGCTGTTCGTCCGCTGCGCCGGTGGCGTCAGCCACAACCCGGCCGAGTCGGTGATCGTCGAGGACGTCGCAGCGGCGATCGACGCGACGACGCGGTTCCTGGAACTCGTCCGATGAGCTTTGACGTGGTGATTCGCGGCGCGGTCGTCGTCGGCGGCGGCTCTCCGGGGCGACTGGACGTCGGCGTCGCGGACGGGCTGATCGCGTCGATCGGTCCTGAGCTCGCGGGTCCCGCCAGCGAGGAGATCGACGCCGGCGGCTTGTACCTCCTGCCCGGTGTGATCGACGGCCATGTCCACATGAACGAGCCCGGTCGCGCCGATTGGGAGGGCTTTGAGACGGGCACGCGTGCGCTCGCCGCCGGCGGCGCCACGACCGCGATCGACATGCCGCTCAACGCGCACCCGCCGACCGTGACCGGTGCCGCGTTTGACGAGAAGCGCCGGTGCCTCGAGCGGAGCGCGCTCGTCGACGTCGCGTTGTGGGGCGGCCTCGTCCCCGGTGGCGTCGAGGCGATGGACGAGCTCGCCGCGCGCGGCGTCGTCGGCTTCAAGGCATTCATGTGCTCAAGCGGCATCGACGACTTTCCGGGCGTCGACGACCTCACGCTGTACGAAGGGATGTGCCGCGCGGCCGGCCTCGGGCTGCCCGTCGCCGTGCACGCCGAGAGTGAGGTGATCACCGCCGGCCTGGCTGAGCGCGCGCGTGCCGCGGGGCGGACCGCGATGCGCGACTTCATCGCCTCGCGCCCGGCCGTCGCAGAGCTCCAGGCGATCGCGCGCGCGATCGAACTCGCGCAGGAGAGCGGCTGCTCGCTGCACGTGGTTCACGTCTCGACCGGCCGCGGCGTCGCGCAGGTCGCCGCCGCCCGTGCGCGCGGCGTCGACGTCACCTGTGAGACGTGCCCGCACTACCTGGTACTCACGGACGAGGACGCCGAGGCCCTCGGCAACGTGGCGAAGTGCGCGCCGCCGTTGCGCCCGCGCGAGGAGAGCGAGGCGCTCTGGCAGGCGCTCGAGGACGAAACCCTGCCGATGGTCGCATCGGACCATTCGCCGGCGCCGTCGGCGCTCAAGAGCACCTACGACGCGTTCGCCGCTTGGGGCGGCATCTCGGGTGCTCAGACGATGCTCTCGCTGCTCCTCAGCGAGGGCCATCGCGCCCGGGGCCTCGAACTCGACCTCATCGCTCGGATCACGTCCGGTTACGTTGCCCACAGGTTCCGCCTCCCTGGCAAGGGACGCCTCGAGCCGGGCGCCGACGCGGACCTCGTGCTCGTCGACCTGACCGCTTCGCAGACGCTTTCGGCCGGTGACCTCCTTTACCGCCATCGCCACAGCCCCTTCCTTGGCCGAACGTTAGGCGCCCGCGTGACGCGCACGCTCGTGCGCGGCCGGACCGTGTTCGCCAACGGCCGGATCGTCGGTCCGCCCACGGGCCGTTTGCTGACTCCCACGATCGAAACGGAGAGCCGATGACAACGCTGTCGATCACCGCTGGGCCGTACACGTTCCGCGCTCGCCTCGAGGAGGAGCGCGCACCCAGGACGTGTGAGACGTTCTCAAAGCTGCTGCCGTTCGAGCAGAAGGTCATCCACGTGCGCTGGAGCGGCGAGTCGACCTGGATTCCGCTCGGCGACTTCGACGTCGGCGTTGGCTTCGAGAACCACACCAGCCACCCCGCGCCTGGCGAGATCCTCCTCTACCCCGGCGGCTACAGCGAGACGGAGATCCTGCTGCCCTACGGCGGCTGCAGGTTCTCGAGCATCGTCGGCCAGCTCGCCGGCAACCACTTCCTAACCGTGGTTGAGGGGAACGAGAATCTCCGCGCGCTGGGCGAGATGACCCTCTGGCAGGGTGCCCAGGACATCGTCTTCGCGGCAGAATGAGCATGTGATGATTGATCCGCTCACGTTGCCCAAGGCCGAGCTGCACCTGCACATCGAGGGAACGCTCGAGCCGGAGTTGATGTTCGAGCTGGCTCGACGCAACGGCGTCAAGCTCCCCTACCCGGACGCGGAAGCCGTCAGGCGGGCCTACAGCTTCACCAACCTGCAGTCGTTCCTGGATATCTATTACCGGGCATGCTCGGTCCTCGTCCACGAACGGGATTTCTACGAGCTCACCGCCGCGTATCTGACCCGTGCACGGGAGCAGGGCGTTCGGCACGTCGAGGTCTTCTTCGATCCGCAGACCCATACCGCGCGCGGTGTCAAGCTCGAAACCGTGGTGCGCGGAATCGGTGGGGCCTTGACCGAGGCGCGGCAGCGGGGGATGACGTCGCACCTGATCATGTGCTTCCTGCGCGATCTGTCGGCCGACGACGCAATGGTGACACTCGAGCAGGCGCTCCCACACCGCGACGTGATCTTCGGCGTCGGTCTCGATTCCGCAGAGGTGGGTCATCCCCCGGAGAAGTTCCGGGACGTCTTCGACCGCGCCACCAGTGCCGGCTTCCGTGCCGTCGCGCACGCCGGTGAAGAGGGGCCGCCCGAGTACATCTGGCAAGCACTCGATGTGCTAGGTGCCGAGCGGATCGATCACGGCGTGCGGTGCCTGGAAGATCGCTCGCTCGTCCGGCGCCTCGCGGCCGATCGGATTCCACTCACGGTGTGCCCGTTCTCAAATGTCAAGTTGCGCGTCGTTGACACACTCGAGCAACACCCTCTCGCGACGATGCTCGAGCACGGATTGTGCGCCACCGTCAACTCCGACGACCCGGCCTATTTCGGCGGCTACGTTGGTGAGAACCTGGCCGGGGTGGCAAAGGCTCTGCAACTCGACGACGACACGCTCGTCCACCTCGCTCGTAACAGCTTCGAAGCGTCGTTCCTGGACGACGCGGAGCGGGCTCGCCACCTGGCTGAACTCAACCGCGTCTGAGCCTTCAGGACCTGTTCGCTCAGGAATCTCGTTCTGGGCCGCCCCGCGGCCCGAGGGCCGGACGCAATTGCGCCCTGGCGGTGATCTCCAGCTTCGGGAAGATCCGATAGAGATGCGATCCGATCGTGCGGTGCGACAGGAACAGCCGCTCGCCGATCTCGCGATTCGACAGGCCGGCTGCCGCCAACTCGGCGATCTGCAGCTCCTGGGCCGTGAGCCGATCGCGAGCGTCGGGCGTGCGTGGCCCGATCCTCTCGCCGGTAGCTCGCAGCTCTTGGCGTGCGCGCTCACTCCAACGCTTCGCCCCCAGGGCGTCGAACAGGTCGATCGCGTCGCGTAGGGGTGCGCGCGACTCTGCGCTCCTTCGCTGCCGGCGCAGCCAGCGACCGAATGAGAACAGCGTTCGGGCGCGCAGGAACGGGTAGTTCCCCGAGCTCTCGCTGAGCGCGGCTACGAAGAGCGCTTCGGCGTGGTCATCGTCGCTCAGCAGCGGTCGTGCGCAGGCGAGACCTGCGCACAGGATCGGGGGCTGGCTGCGACTTGCGATCTCCTCGAGCTCGCCCGTGACCTGCCTGATCTGCTCCGCGTGCTGATCGCGGCCTCCGGCGTCGACGAGGTCGAGTACGGCGGGCCAGCGCATGAAGCGGTGATACGCGGGTCGTTTTCGTTGAACACGGGCCAGAGCGCTCGGAACGCGTCGTCGTGCCGTCCGTCGCCCAGAGCGGCCGCGCCACGGGCAAGGTGTGCGGGGGCGAGTAGCGAACCGCCGTTGATCGCTGTCAGTGTTCGCTCCGGCCCGGCTAGGAGGGCATCGAGGTCGGTGTCGCTGCCACGGTGCGCGACGGCGAGTGCTCCCACGAGCTGCGCGGTGAGGCCGTACTGCGGCTGGCGAGTGTCGCGTGCCAGCGTCGCGGCGTCGGCTGCAGCCCGCTCAGCGGCTTCCCAGTCGCCGGCGTACGTGGCCGCCCACGCGTAGTGGACGAGCGCCTGCGTGAGCAGGCCGAGCCTGCCCTGCTCGCGCAGGCGGGCGACTGCGCGCGCCAGGATGCGAGAGCCTCCGGCGAAGTCGCCCGCTTTCTCGGAGGCGATGCCCACGTACATCGCCGCGACTGCATCGCTGATGTCCTGGAGCTGGAGGCGAGCCACCCGGCGCCGCACCGATGGGGCCGTCACTTCCGGATCCGCGAGGGCCATGACCGCCAGGAGTCGCGGGTCATCGCCCGGAGAGCCCACGCCTTCGGCGGCGTCGACGACGTACTGCCGCGTCCGGGCGCGGGAACGCGTCCACCAGCACCGATGCGCGATCGGCACGAGCGACCGCACTGCGGCGTCGGCATCGCCGCCGGCGAGTAGCCGGTCCGCGATCGTCACGAACGTCCTGGCGGCGCCCTTCTCGGACCAAACGGCACCGCTGATCATCTGTCGCAACCACGCCGCGCGAGCGGCATCGACCGGACCAACCTGGAGTGACTCCGCCTCCCCCAGCAGCCGACTGACGACATCGACGCTCCCGAGGTCGTAAACGAGCTCCGCCGCCCTCACGAGGCGCTCGCCCTTCCGACGTGGCTCGGCTGTGAGCGTGGCTGCGCGCTCGAGTGCGCCCGCCGCGACCATCACCGCGCCACGCCGGCGCGCGCGATCTGGGCGTGCTCGTCCAACGCCGAGGCGACTTCCTCGTCATGCCCCACCGCGGCGGCGGCGGGGTGCCACAGCCGGCGCTCCGGATCGCGCACGACGTGCGCCAGAGCCGCGTACATCGCGATCCGCTGCGCGGGCGGTGCCGTGCTGGCTACCGCCGACCGGATCAGCGGATGTTGAAAGCGCACCTCGGATCCGTGCGGCTCCGCCAGGCCGCGTTCGGCTGCGCCGTCCAGCGCTGAAAGCGCGACCTGACCCCCCGAGGCGAGTGGATCCGGACGTACGGATG
The DNA here is from genome assembly GCA_963849425.1 of uncultured Solirubrobacteraceae bacterium. Taxonomy (GTDB): domain Bacteria; phylum Actinomycetota; class Thermoleophilia; order Solirubrobacterales; family Solirubrobacteraceae; genus Palsa-744. The sequence continues at coordinate 29,911 of CAWKHK010000008.1, forward strand.
CACCGGGTCGACCAACTCCTCGGCCGTAAGCCTTGACTCTTCGAGCGCGTCGGGCGCGACGAGGGGCGCCGGCTCGGGGCCGTCCTTCAGCGTTCCGTCGGCGGCATGGATCGCGGCACGTATCCGGGGATAGGTTCCACAGCGGCAGATGTTGCCGCTCATCCAGGTGTCGATCTTCGCGTCTTCGGGAGACGGGTCTGACTCGAGCAGCGCCACCGCGGCGAGCGTCTGCCCGGGCTGGCAGTAACCGCACTGCACGACGTTGCCGCGATACCACGCATCGCGGACCGCGTTGACCACCCGACCCGAAGCGCCCTCGACCGGTGTCACAGCCTTGCCGACGGCACGCTCGGTTGCGGTTTGGCACGACTTCGTATTGCGCCTGTCGAGCAGCACAGTGCACGCCGCGCAGAATCCGGCCCCACACCCGAACTTCGTGCCGTGAAGACCGACGACATCCCTCAGAACCCAAAGCAACGGGGTCTTCGCGTGCCGGTCGTCGACCTCGACATCCGCGCCGTTCACGACGAGCTTCATCTGGGACCTCCGGCGTCCGGGACGTGCGTGCGTTCGATCACGACCCGCAGCATCGCCCGCGCGCAGGTGAGCGGTCCTCACCGGACCCCGGCGATTCTCGGCGAGAAAGCTAACCGCCGGGCGGCTTCAGGTCATGCGCCGGTAGCGCCACACGGACAGCGGGATGAACACGGCCAGGAGACCGGCGATCCATGCGATCGCTCCGCCGAGGGAGGATGGTGTCCCAGGCACGAGGGCCAGGGAGCGCGCCGCGTTCGCGGTCAGGGTGACCGGGCTCACCTTCGCGATTATCTGCAGCCAGTGCGGCAGGCTCGAGACCGGCACGAACACCGAGCTCGCGAATACGAGCGGAAACAGGACCACGAAGCCGGCGGTTTGAGCCGCCTCGGCGCCGCGCACCGTCAGTGCGACGAAGGCAAAGATCCAGCTCAGAGCGAGCCCGAAGGCCGTGACGATCGCGATGCATCCGAGCGCTTGTGCGACGCCTGCCTGGAAGCGGAAGCCGATGATGTAGCCGACGACGATCATCAGCACGATGATCAGGACGTTCCGTACCAGGTCGGCCGAGGTACGGCCGACAAGCACCGCTGACCGGGCCATCGGCATCGATCGGAAGCGGTCGATCACGCCGAGCTTCAGGTCGTCGGACAGGCCCACAGCGGTCTGGCTCGCCCGGAACGTCACCGACTGAACGAGGATGCCGGGCAGCAGATAGTCGATGTAGCTCACGCCGGGCGGCAGTGAGTGACTGATCGCCCCGCCGAACACATATGTGAACAGCAGCACGAACATGATCGGCTGGATCGTCGAGAAGACCAGCAGATCCGGCTGGCGGACGAAGTGACGCAGGTTGCGCAGGCTCACTACCCGCGCGTCCGTGATGTCGCCACGAAGCGCGCGCGGCGAGAGGTGACGCCAACGCGGTCGCCTCGCGGCCGGGCGGAGCGTCTCGCGGGCTCGAGCGCCTGGGGTCGCCGGACTGGGCTGACCGTCACCGGTCGCGACTTCGGCCGTAGCCCCGTTTTCGCTCGGCGGCGCGCCGGTCAGCTGCAAAAACACGTCGTCGAGCGTCGGCCGTCGCAGCCCGAGATCGCTGACCGCGATTCCTGCCTTCCGTAGCGCCGAAGCCGCGTCCTCGATCATCTCGAGGCCATCCCGTGGCGCCGGCAGTGTCAGCTGGGCCAGCCGCTCGCCCGGTTCCGGCTCACTGCAACCAACCCCGGCCAGCGCGACCCGTGCCTTCTCCCGCTCCGCGGCACTTACCAGCTCGACCTCTAGGAATTGGCCGCCGACTCGATCCTTGAGCTCGCTGCCCGTGCCCTGGGCGATCACCCGACCGTGGTCGATCACGGCGATCTGGTCGGCGAGCTGATCTGCCTCCTCGAGGTATTGGGTTGTGAGCAGAAGCGTCGTCCCGTCTCGGACGAGCTCGCGCACGATCGACCAGATCTCGTTGCGGCTGCGCGGATCGAGGCCGGTCGTGGGCTCGTCTAGGAACAGCACGCGTGGTCGGGTCAACAGGCTCGATGCGAGATCGAGCCGTCGGCGCATCCCACCGGAATACGTGCGGGCCGGACGGTCGGCCGCGTCAGCCAGCTCGAAGCGCTCGAGCAGCTCATTGGCCCGCCGGCCGGCATCCGCCGCCGAGAGGTCGAACAGGCGTCCGAACATCTGCAGGTTCTCGCGGCCGGTAAGCAGCTCGTCGACCGCCGCGAACTGGCCGGTGAGCGCGACGAGCTCCCGCACGCCCGCGGCGTCGTGGACGACGTCGCGGCCAAGGATCTCGGCGCTCCCGGCGTCCGGAGCAAGCAGCGTGGTCAGTACCCGGACGAGGGTCGTCTTCCCGGCGCCGTTTGGTCCGAGCAGACCAAAGACGGTGGCTTCCTCGACGTCCAGGTCGACCCCCGCAAGCGCGGTGGTCGTCCGAAAACGTTTGACCAGACCCTCGACATGGACGGCCGGATCGGACGTCACTCACACTCCGGGACTGTCGCAATCAGCCGATCGCGATCGACCAGCATCTGCGGGCTCTCTGGCACGGGCGCGATGATCGCCCCGGACGAGGTGAGCTGTCCTCGCCTGATGATGGTGATTCGCTCGGTTCGCACCAAAGGGACGGTCGGCGTTAGCTCGAATCCTGCAAGCATCCCTCGACCCTACCGCGCACGATCTATGCCGTCATCCCCAAGCCGGTGCTCGGCGGCTTGGTCGCCGGCCGGATCGCGGCGTCGACACGTCCAGATCTGTGACCCTGACCGCCGCTGAACGGCTTGAGATCCTCGAGCTCGTGGCGCGCCTCGACGACTGCGCGACCGCGCGAGACGTCAGCGCTTATGCCGAGCTGTTCACCGAGGACGGAACCATCACCGGTGTGGCGGGGACCGCTACCGGCCAAGCCGGGATCCGCGATGCCGTCAGCGCTGCGTGGGCCGCCGAACCCCCGGAGACGCGGTACCTCACGCTAAACGCGACGATCGACGAGTCGGGGCCGGACCCGAAAGTCACGAGCGTCGGGCTGATCGTCACCGGCGGGCCAACGCCGAGGGTGCTCGCGTCGGTTGCGGTTAGCCAGGTCGTGCGGCGGACTGAGGACGGGTGGCGGATCGCTTCGAGGATGATCGACGACGCTCCGGCGGCCGACACCGCCGCTGCCGTTAAGGCCCGGGGCCCGCTGCCGGTTCGCCTGACGGCACCGTCCGCCGGCGCCGTGGTCCGAGCCGTGATCATCCTGACCGCGTGCGCGCTCGTGCTCTACGTCTTCTGGCGCGTCCGCGTGGTCATTCGGCTTGTTGCGATCAGCCTGTTCGTGGCGCTTGCGCTGATCCCGCTCGTCGATGCGGTCGTCGCCAAGATCCGGGTGCCACGCGCTTTCATCATCTTGATCGTCTACGTGGCCCTGATCGTGACGGTTGCCGTCATCGGGTATGTCGTCGTCCCAAGCTTGGTCAAGGAGGTCGGCCAGCTGTCGCGCGATGCGCCGCGATACGCCGCCGATCTGCGCCGAAACGCGACGTTCCGACACTACGACAACCGCTACCACATCTCGACCAAACTGGTGGACGATGCGCGTCGGCTACCTCAACTACTGGGGCATCTGGTGGGCCCGCTCAAGGACGTCACCGTTCAGGCGGCGAGCTTCATCGGACAGCTGGTCACGGTCCTGGCGCTCGGGTTCCTGCTTCTCCTCCACGGTCGCGAATACGTGGGTCTGGGACTTTCGCTGACCGGAGATCGACAGAAGCGCTACCGGCAGGTGGTCACCAACATCAACAAGGCGGTGGCCGACTACGTCCTCGGCAACATCGTCATCAGTGGGCTCGCGACGATCGCGACCTGGATCGTGCTGTCGATTCTCGGGGTGCCGTACGCGCTGTCGCTGGCGTTCGTGGTTGGCTTCTTCGATCTGATTCCGCTCGTGGGCGCGACGCTCGGCGCGATCGTCGTCGCGGTCGCAACCGTGGGGGTCGATTTCCCGACCGCAACGATCGTCTGGCTCGCGTTCATCATCGTCTGGCAGCGGTTCGAGGACTACGTGATCCAGCCACTCGTGTACGGCCGGACGCTACGCGTAAACCCGATCGTGACGATCGTCTCCGTGCTCGCCGGCGCGGCCCTGCTCGGAATCCTCGGAGCCCTACTGGCCATCCCGACCGCCGCGGCGATCCAGATCGTGCTCCGCGAGTGGTGGTCCAATCGCGAGCATCCGGAGCCGACCGCTCAGTCGCCACCGATACAACTCGCCGGCGGAAAGGTACAGGCCGCCCCTACGGACTAACCCCGCCACACGGATGTCGCATAACTCAGTCGCATCGTTTCGTCAGCTCGCGTGGGCCAGGAGCTCGGTCTGCGCGACGAGATATTCGACGGCGAGGCCGGCCATCGACCCGTGCTCCATGACTGGCGGATTCACGCGCTGGCGCTGGTCGCTGGTGTAGTCGGGAGCCCACTCGCAGACGACCGCCACCCAGTTGATGGGTGTGGCGCCGGCCTGGACGAGTCGCAGCTTGGCGTCCTCGTGGGCCTCGACGCTCATTCCACCGGAGCAGTCGCTGACGAAGAACACGCGGTATCCGTCCGCGAGCGCTGATATCGCGGTCTGGGTCAGGCAGACCTCGGTCCACAAGCCGGCGATCAGGAGCGTCCGCCGGCCGGTCGCCTGGACGGCGCCGCGGATGTCCTCCCAGGCGTTCGTCGAGCTTCGATCGATAGGCGTGACGTCCGGGAGGGCATCCGCCAGGCCCTTGATCGGGGGATCGTTGAGGATGCCCTTGGCGCCGACGGTGGTGAGGATGGTGGGGACGTCGAGGGCCTTTGCGCTGGCCGCCAGTCCTGCAAGGTTGTTGATGAGCAGTCCCGCGTCGATCGATTTGACCGAGAACGCGACCCACGGCTGGTGGTCGATAAAGATGAGGACCGAGTTGTCGATGGTGATCTCGTTTGGGTTGTCAGGCACCTGGTCGCCTCCGTGTGGTGTGAGTTTGTTGAGCCACTGCTGGAGAAATCAGTTGGGGAGCGGGTCGCGGCCGCAGAAGCGTGATCGCAGCTGCGGCGATGCCGATCGTGATGGCGATCCCGAAGCCGAGGATCGTGACCTTCGGGGTCACATGGCGGGCAAGCGTTATCCCGGCGCCCACGACGGGCAGCGAGATACCCACGTACGCGGCCAGAAACACTCCGGTCAGCGACTCGGCGATTCGTTCGGGCGGGGAGATGCTCATCACCGTTCCGACGCGCCCTTGAAGATCGCGCCTGCGCCTCCGCCGATCATGACGCCTCCGACGATGAACAACGCGAGCGACGGGGAATGCAGCCACACCGCCACCACCGCGAGTCCGATTCCGATGACCATCGCGGCCATGCCGGCCTGCAGGTCACGGGTGAGCGGCGAACCTACGGTCAAGAATTGCGCGGCCACGGCGGCCCCGAACATGGCGCCCACGACGCCGCCCGCGAGCGCCAGGGATGGATGGTGCAACGTGAGGGCCAGGAACAGCCCCGCAAGCCCGGCGAACAGGCCATTCGTGGCGAACGCCACGAACGTACTCAGAGCCGCGCCGAAATACCGGCTCCTGTCGGCTGGCGGTATGGACAAGCGCTGCGGGCGGTAGCGCGGGCGTGGCGTCGGCGCCTCCCGGGTCTCAGGCAACAGGGCGACGCCGACTGCGCCGAGCACGAGCGCCGCGAGGAACACGACGTAGGGCACTGTCAGCGGGTGCGCAACCCACTCGGCGAGGAGCCCCGCCACCAGCGCGCCTACCGCAAGCCCTCCGACGTTGACGGAAGACGCCGTGAGCTGCGCCATTTGCGCGGTCGCGCGCGGCCGACCAATGGCGTGCAGCTCGGCGAGGTACGCGGTCGCGGTCGACGCGACGATCCCGATCGAGATCCCGTTGATCAACCGGCCGGCCAGCAGGCCAGGGAGGGCCTTCCATGCGAGAAAAACGCTCGCGCTGACGATCGAGATACAAACCGCCGGGAGCAACATGCGCCGGCGCCCGTACAAATCGGACAGATGCCCCGCGAGGAGCAGCGCGACGACAACGCCGACCGCGTACACCGCGAACGCGACGGTGACCATGAACAGCGAGAAGTGGTCACGCGCGCGGTACAGGCCGTAGAGCGGACTGGGCACGGTCCCCAACGCCATCACCATCAGAAACGCGAACGCCACCACCCAGAACCCGCGCCGGTGCCGCCGACTTCCTAGCGAGTCGCGCGGTTCGGCGGCGTGCACCGACCCGTTGAGCCGAGCCGTTGTCATCTCGCGGCCTCCGGGAGGTCCGCGGTGGTGGTGAGGAGCAGCTTGCGGCGAGCGTGTCCGTTCTCGAGGAGCCGGTGGGCTTCGGCCGCCGCCGACATCGGTAGGGACCGTTACGCCATCGACATCACCGCCGACGGCCTCGACGGTTCCGGCGGTCTCAAACCCGAGGACCGCGGGCTCTGGGAGCGGGAAGACGCCGTCGAGGTCGCCCCGGCGGATCTTCAGGTCCGTGGGGCCGACGCCCGAGACACGAACCTTGATCCGGATCTGCCCCTCGGACGGTCCCTGCATGGCAACGTCCTTCCACCTGAGAACGTCAGGGGGCCCAAACTCGGTTAGGACGCAGGCATGCGGCACGGTCAGTCCTCCAATCCGTAAGCGGCGCAGCCGGAGGCTGGCCCCGATACAGGTGAACTGTCCTCGCCGGATCGTGGTGATTTCGGCCGCACCGCACGATTCGTCGAGCTCCCCGCTGACGGCAATCACCGCGATCCGGCGAGGATCATTCACCTGATGCCGTGCAACCATTCGGACGACCCGAGGAGAACTGAAGATTTCCGGACCTACCGCATTCGACGGCGTGGCGGCTGAAGACGTGACCTCCGACCAGTCGTCCCAGTCGGAGCGGGTCGATGCTGCGAAGGCGCGCCGCAGCCTGCGCAACGGGTTCATCACATTGGTCCTGGGCGGGGCGTTGGCCGTGGGGCTGCTGTTGGGAGTGCCGGGGCTCAAGGGCGTGGCGACCACCGTTTCGAACATGAAGGCCGAATGGGTCGTCGTCGCCGTCGTGCTCGAGATCCTCTCGTGCGCGAGCTACGTTCTCGCGTTCCTGCAGGTGTTCGAACGGGCGCCGTTCCGGGTCGGGGCGCGGGTCGCGCTCAGCGAGGAGGCGTTTGGGGCGGCGGTGTCGCTCGGGGGGGTGGGCAGCCTCGCTGTGGGCGGATGGCTGATGGTCGAGCGCGGCGCGCCCGCGGGACGAATCGCGCAGCGCTCGGCGGTGCTGTTCCTTTACACGAGCGCGATCAACGTGATCACGCTGATCGTGGCGGGCCTGGGCTTGTTCCTGGGTCTTCCCGGGCCTAGCAACCCGCTCCTCAGCATTCTCCCCGCGGCGGTCGGCGCCGTCGTGCTGATCCTGTTTTTGTTGTTGCCGCGGTACGTGGACCGGATCGTCGAGCGGACGGATTCGGGGCGACTCCGTTCGGTTTTGACCGAGACGGCAGCCAGTGTGCGCGATACGCGGCGACTCGTGTTCCATCCCGACTGGCGGATCGTCGGCGCGATCGGCTACCTGTGGTTCGACATCGCCGTGCTGTTCGCGTGCTTTGCCGCCGCCGGCGAGACGCCGCCGCTGGCGCCGATCGTGCTGGCCTACCAGATCGGCTACCTGTCGAACTTCATCCCAGTGCCGGGCGGCATCGGCGTACTCGACGGCAGCATGATCGGCATGCTCGTCCTATACGGGATGAGCGGGACGGTGGCCACCGCGGCGACACTCGTCTACCACGCGATTTCGCTGTGGGTCCCGGCCGTGTGGGGCACGGTCGCGTTCGTCCTGCTGCAGAAGACCAAGAAACAGCCGATCACGCTGCGCAACCCGCCCGAGGAACTACACCCCCGCCCTCGCTGAGCCCGGCGCGCGAATCACTGGAATTAGGCGATACCGGGTCACCTGACCCTCTGGCATGTTCGACGTGCCGGGAGAACCAGAAGCTCACACCATCCACTTAAGGGAGCATGCATGACCACGGTCACCTCAGATCCCAGCACGACCGCGATCGAGGACCGGCTAGCCATCCTCGAGCAGACCGCACGCCTCGCGCTACTCGTCGACGCGCGCGACTGGGACGCGTTCGAGGGGCTGTTCACCGACCCGGTCCACAGCGATCGCACCTCGCTCTTCGGTGGAGAGCCGCAGACCGGGACTCCCGCGGAGCTCGCCGGTGGCTTGCGCTACGCGTTGGGTGGCCTCGATGCGACCCACCACCTGATCACCTGTCAGTCGATCACCCTCGACGGCGACGAGGCAACCAGCGCGGCCAGCATGCAGGGCACACACGTACTCGCCAACGCTTCCGGCGGCCCCATGTGGACGGTCGCCGGCCGCCATGACTATCAGTTCAAACGGACCGCGAACGGATGGCGGATCGCGAGCATTACGTTCACGGTCCAATGGGCGAGCGGCAACCAGTACGTCATGGCCCTCGCGGCGCCTGCAAGCTGACGCTTATTGAGCACTCGGGCAGGTGTCGGACGGGCACCTTTGAGAACTCAGGCTGCGGGACGCCGGACAGAGAGGGTGAGCAGGGCGGCGCTGGGCGAAGGTACGGGCACAACGTAGAGTCCGTGGACCAGCGGTACAGCGACCGGCCTGGGTGGGATCTGATTCGCGAGGAGCCCGGTGCTCGTGAGCTCCCCGAATGTGCGGCCCTCGAGCGTCACCGATTGCGAGCTCAGTGACCGTGCGCGAAGATACGACAGCGCAGCAGACCCCGCGGCGGCGGATATTCGGACGCCAACGGTTCGCGTCGAGTTGCCGGAGTTGATCAACACGACGCGGATCGCTCCCGCGCGCGTCCGTGTTGCCCACATCTGCAGACCGTTCGAAGGAACCGATGTGCTGGGTAGATTCGAGCCAGGCGGTGCGGCTGCGGCGAAGGTGAGCAGGCCGTAGTAGTCGGGGGCCACGTGCCCGAACCAGCGGTGGTGAATGCGACAGAAGCTGAACAATCCGTACCGCGCAGCCGGAAGAGTGTGAAAGTTCAGGCCGTCGACGCCGACGCGGGCCATCGCGAACGACGTTTCCAGGGTCCACAACGCCGACGCGGACGTGTTGCTGACGCCGCGGGCCCCGAAGCACGCAACCGAGTTGAGCTCGTCCACCCGGATGGCCTTACCCTCTGAGTGCGCCGCCGCGGCCTGTGGAATCACGCTCTGGGCCAGCCCGACCGATGCCTGAGGCGCAAGTAGTTCGCGGACCGTCGGGAAGCTTGGGGTGCCGGGCTCGAGCTGGCATCTCTGCAGCGGGTAGCGGTGAACAGTCACGAGCGCGAGGCGGTCGGCAGTCGCCGCGAAGCCTCTGAGGTTCCCTGTCCAGTGTGGCAATCCACTTGCCGGTCCCCCCAGAGGAAGCTCAGGAAGGCGATGGGCGAACGCGTCGAATTCGCGCTCGTAGTCGCCTAGGTTGTAATCAGGACCGCGACCCAAGACCGGCCGTCCGTTGACGCTGTACCACCCCACCACCCCGTACAGCTCCGGCTCGTTTCCGATCTCGAAAGCCTTGACGTGAGCTCGGCCGACCGTCCGAAGAAACGCGACCGCCTCGGCTCGAGCCACCGCGGTGTTGCCCGCCTCGAGATCCAGGTCGAGGATGAGCCTGGCCTTCAGACGGGCGCCCAGCGCCGCGAGCACGCTCAGCAGCCGCCGTGTGACCATCATCTTTACGCCGGCAGGTCGCGCGATCCCGGGCGAAGCAACCCACGAGCGGTCCGCACTGTCACCCCCAATTCGAAGGACGGGCGACTGCCCGGGATCAAGATTCCTGATCAGCTGGAGGAAGACCGGATTGAGAGCCCGGGGATCATGCCCCGCGTAGGCCTCCACCGCGTAGTACTCGATCGACAGTCCAATGAAGCCGGGAGTCACCGGGCGAACCGGCAGCGGGCTTCCGACACTCTCGATCGGCGCTCCGCGCGGCAGCACCAGTGCCAGCGTGACGGCGTCGCAGTCGAACGGACATGCCTGCAGGCGAGCCGCCACCAGCGCTAATGCCGCACCGAGGCAGGCCGTCGCAACAAGATAGGCGGACCACAGACGCGCACGCCGGCGGCGTTGCTCTAGGTCTCGTGCAGACCGCTCCAACCAACACCCCCTACCCAGTCCCGCTCTCAGGTCCCACCCCGAACAGGATCCTCACGGAACGTCCCGGGCGTCGTCGTAAACCCGCTTCTGGTGCAGCGGCGCGCGTCCACGCTTGCCCGCGGTTTCGACGATCCCCATCATCCGCAGGCAATAGACCACACGCTGGGCGAGGAGCACCCTGCAACCAAGCAACGCCGCCAACTCACGAGTGGCAAACGGACTCGATGGGAGCGGCGGCAGGAGGCTCAGAACGTCGTCCCGTCCCCGCAGCTCGACGCGGTCGAGCAAGTCGACCAGCCGCCGCTCTCCTGGATCTCGCCTGCGCCGGCCCGTTTGCACCGCTCGCATCCCGCGAACATGATCCTCCCGCAGCGACAGCACCTCGACGGTCAGATTCGGATGCGTCAGCAGCGACGGAAACGCAACAAGCCGGTCGAACACCTCCACCATGCCGGCCCGCCTTGGCGAACGGCGAACCGAAGTTACCTCACCATCCTCGTCGACGCGCACGATGCGCCGCTCGGCCGCCACGGGATGCACGATCCGAAACCGGTGCTCATCGAGCAGCGCATCAAGCTTAGGCCCGAGCGGCGCGAAACCACCCGTCTGCACCTCGACCAGCTCTCCGTCAGCACGGACCAGATCGATCACGAAACGACCGATCGGCACCTCGAGCCGGTCTCCTGGGCGCGCCAACAGCGCCTTGACCGCGGCATGCAACGGTCCCTCGCGCAGCACGCCGATGTTCGACACGGGGACAGCGTAGGCGTCAGCCCGGCTGGCCACCCGCGATGTCGCCCCGGTCGATCACAACAATCCGGTCGGCTCGGCGAGCCGTCGACAGGCGGTGGGCGATGATGATCGAGGTCCGCCCGTGGAGGAGCCGGTCGAGCGCGCGCTCGATCAGCAGCTCGGTCTGGCTCGCGGCCCATAGGCCGGCGCTGGCCAGATCAGCGGACTGCCGGAGGCGGAACAGAGCCACTCGTCGACTCGCGCCCGGCGCGTCACAGCCAGCCTCACGAGACTAGCCGATCGGGTTACCGCTCACGGTCGCTTCGGTGATGAGTCGCGCGGTGTGCACGATGCTCGCGACGGCCGCGTCCGGGTCCAGCCCGTAGAGGTCGGTGAGGGTGAGCACGGCCTCGGCGCTGATGACGACAGCGAGGTCGCGCCGAAGCTGCTCAAGTGTTGCGGCACCAATGCCGGAGTGGCTTGCGGTGAGCGGAGCTAGCGCCTGATCGATCAGGCCGAAGCGGTAGCCCGGCCGCATTTGCCGCGCGGTGCCTCGGGCGATCGAGACCGATATGAGGGGGCGGATCGCGCTTTGACGCTCGATCACGAGCTTCGCCAGGAGCTCCGCGGCGTAGGCGACCCGCGCGACCGGATCGCCAGGATCGGCGCCGGCGGCCAATGCGGCGGCGGGATCGGGCTCGATGCCGGCCAGCGCTTCCTCGAGCAGTGAGGCGAGATCCGGGAAGTAGCGGTAGGCGGTCGGTTCGGAGACGAGCGCTGCGCGAGCGACGGCCGGCATGTTGATGTCCGCGCCGGCCATGATCAGCTCCTGACACGCCGCGATGACGGCGGCGCGCGTACGCCGCTTCTGGTTGACCCGGCCGCGCTCCTCGGACATGCCACTCATCGTTGCTCGCGTTGTCGCTTTCCCTGCATCACTTGTCAAGGTCTGCTCTCGTAATGATAGTTGACTTGCATAAAGAACGCCGAGGGCGCTACAGTCCTTCGTGATAGTCAACTCTCACGAAACGGGTCACACGTGTCCGAGGTGTCGATCGTTGGACCCGAGGGTGGAGAAGTGGTGCTCCCCGGCCCCATCCAGGTGCGCATGGTCGAAGATGGAAACGGCACCGCCCACCGCCTCGCGGTTGCGGTCCTCACCGTCCCTCCGCGGACGGATGGGCCTCCGGCCCACTGGCACCAGAAGCACGACGAGACCTTCTACGTGATCGCGGGCACCGCCCGATTCACGGTCGGCGACACCCAGCGCGACGCACCCGCCGGCACGTTCGTCTCGGTACCCACCGGCGCCGAGCACACCTTTGCCAACCCGGGCGACGAACCGGCGATCATCCTCAACACGTTCACCCCCGATCTCTACGTCGGCTACTTCCGGGACCTCGGAAAGCTCGCGGCAGCTGGGGACATGACGTCCGAGGCGATCCTCGCGGTGATGGCGCGGTACGCGACGTATCCGGCGGGCACGCCCGCGCCCGACAACAGCCAGTAAAGGCACAACATGACCACGAACACCATCAACGACCTATATGCCGACGGCCTGCAGGTAACCGTCGACCTGGAGGGCGATGGCCGACCCCTCCTCCTCCTCCACGGAGGCGGCGGGCCGCCGTCAATGGGACCGCTCCCCTCCGCGCTGTCCGAGAACTTCGAGGTCATCGCCCCGTTGCATCCCGGGTTCGCCGGCACCCCCCGACCGGGTTGGTGCGACGGGATCGACGACATCGCGCTGACCCACCTGCAACTGCTCGAGCAACGAGATCTGCGCGACGTGCTCGTCGTCGGCTCATCGATCGGCGGCTGGATCGCCTCCGAGATGGCGGTCCGCGAGCACGAACGCATCAGCGGCACGGTTCTCCTCAACGCAGTCGGAATCAACGTTGACGGGATCGAGCTCGCCGACTTCTTCTCCCTCACCCCGCAAGAGCTGATGGCGTATTCGTTCCACGACCCCGCCGCCGCGCCCGACCCGACGCAGCTTCCGCAGCAGGCACGCGACATCCAGGCCGCCAACGCCGCGACGCTGGCGGCATACGCCCGCAACCCGTACATGCACGATCCGAAGCTTCGGCGACGGCTCGCCCTGGTCCCGACGCCGGTCGTGGCGATCTGGGGCCAGAGCGACCAGATCGCGCCTGAGCCCTACGGGCGCGCGTACGCCGCCTCGTTCCCGAACGGCCGATTCGAGCCGATCCCGGAAGCCGGACATCTCCCCCACCTCGAGCAGCCCAAGCCGGTCCTCGAGGCGATTCATCGCTTCGAGGACGAGACGATCCGCTCGACTCAGATCGCGTAGACCTCTTCGCATTCGAGGGTCATGAGTCCCTCGGAGACGAACGGGAGTGTGTTCGTGCCCTGGCGCGACCTGCTCGTGGACGACGACTACGCTCAAGGCTGCCCACTCGCCGCAACCGTCATCGACGCCTCCGACAGCGACCAGCTGCGCACCCACGTCAGCGAACTGCTCGCCCGCTGGCAGGCCTCCGTCGCCGACGTGTACGTGAGGTTCGGAGCTACCCAGTCAACGGCCGGCGACAAAGCGACGGTGCTCCTGGCGGCGATCGAGGGCGCGCTCGTCCTGGCTCGGGCGCGACGCAGCACACAGCCGCTCGACGCCGTCGAGCGGCATTTCAAGACGACGACACCCGGGAGTCAGCGTCGGGGCTGAGGCAGTCACAGCAAGCGCGGGTATGAGCAGGTCTCGCAGGCACGGTGAGAGCGAGAGGTGCAGCCCGTAAGACGGGAACCGATCACAGGTACGAGATCGTCGCTTGCCAAGTTTCGAGAGTACCCACCAGTCGCTTAGTTTGCATACACCAAGCGATTGACCAGACGCAAGGCGCGAGCAGAAAGCGTGTCCAGTGTCGGTGCTTCACGAGCATGACACGCAGATGCTCGGTATCAGGGAATTCGCGGGCGCCTGCTACGGTAGGGCGTGCGCTCCGCCTCAACCGCGGCGGGCGCTTATGTTCCGGCTCCTTACTTGGCCGGCTTAACCGTGAGGCCTGGACGGCTTCACGCCGTAGCGGGGGGCATTGGGGGCTGGCGATCATCGCCGTAGCGCTTCTCCTGCGTCAGCGCCGGACCCATACCCGTCCGCAGAGGAGCACGATCATGATGAGCGACAGTCCTATCCTTCCCGCAACGCAGGCGACAAGTCGCCGAAGCCGTTGGCAACGCAGGCACACCCGCCGGCTGATATTTCCGCTAGTTCTACTCGCCTTCGCAACGTTCGTCGCAGCCGCTCAGGCTCACAGCGAAACTGCGAGCACAGCATGCAGCTCAGCGACCGGCAACTCGGTGACGTTCTACTGGTCGAATTTTGCGAACCCAGCTGGCACTGGCAACGGCGGCAGGAACACGCCCACTTGGAAGATTGTCTACACCCCAACGGGCGGCGCGACGACGACGACGACCGGAAATGCGTCCTTCCCATTGAATTCCGGCTCACTAACGGTCGCCATCCCGGCGCACGCCGGCCGCGTCATCGCCTCATCGGTCTGGACATCCACCCAGACGACTGACGGCAACTCGAACTCCTACTCGAATAACCTCACGATCCCCAGCTGCCTGGCCACCCCGAAGATCGTGACGACGGCTTCGCCGGACGTTGCCGTCGGCGGCACGATCGGGGACCAGGCCGTGTTGAGCGGCGGCAACTCTCCGACCGGCACGATCACATTTCACCTCTACGCCAAGAGCGACACCACCTGCTCAACGGTGCTGAGCACGGGCACGGCGGCGGTCAAGGGCAACGGCAGCTACGCCTCTCCAGCCATTACTGAGAACAACGCCGGTAGCTACCAATGGACCGCTACGTACAGCGGTGATGCAAACAACGCCGCAGCCGCAGACACTTGCGGGGAGCCGGCCGAACAGGTCGCCGTTTCGGTTCCTACCGCCCCGGTTTCGGTTTCTGCCGCCCCGGTTTCGGTTCCTGTCGCCCCGGTTTCGGTTCTTCCGACCGCGGTTTCGAGCCAGCCCGTCACCCTGATGTGCGTGGCCTCGCCGGTCCACTTGACCGGAGTCATCGGGAAGGTGCGCAACTCGCTTTCGGCTCACCTCGCAGGCCTGGGCGTCAAGAGCGTGACCTTCTATCTGGACGGTCGCAAGCTACTGACGGTGACCAACCCGAGGCACGGTCGGTTCTCGGTTACGATCAACGCGACGAGACTCGCGTACGGTGCGCACCGGTTGGTCGCAAAGGCGACGTTGACAAACCGGAACTGTGCTCGCATCTCGCGCGCCGGAACGTTCGTTCGCGTCAAGGCCGCCGCGGTCCTCCCCGTGTTCGCCGGCTAGCGGCTGCCAGGGAGCTTTCATGCCGCGTCTTAGCATCCCCACCGCTCGATCGATCCCGGTTGCTCTCGGCATCGGCGCATTGGCCCTCGGGCCAGGCGCCAGTGCCGCTCTGTCAGCTCCCCATTCCTCAGCGTCGGGGGTAACACCTGCACCGTTGGTCATCGCTCTCTCGAACAGTCCGAGGGTCTCGTACTGGACCTATCCGCAGGTTGGCGCGATCGTTCGAGCCGCTCCCTCCGTGCACGCCCGTGCGGTGGGGCGGCTGCGCTTCCTCACTGCGGACGGCCTCGGCCAGGCGCAGATCTACACCGCGTCGGCCCAGGAGCGGGTGCCGAAGACAGGCGTGCTGTGGACCGACATCTCGCTGCCGCAGCGGCCCGACGGCACCACGGGCTGGGTCAGGGCGAGTGCCCTCGGGCCGCTCCACGTCGTCTACGGCCTGCTCGTGATCGATCGCTCAAGACTTCGCGCGACGCTCTACAACCGGAGTGACCACGCAATCTGGAGCGCCCCGATCGGTATCGGACGCCCGTCCCTGCCGACCCCCGTAGGGCACTTCTATGTACTCGAGAAGCTGCGTGCGATCGGCAGCGTTACATACGGTCCGTTCGCGTTCGCCACCAGCGCATATGCTCCGACGCTCACCGATTGGCCCGGCGGCGGCGTAGTCGGCATACACGGTACCAATCAGCCACAGCTGATCCCTGGCGATCCATCCCACGGCTGCATCCGCCTACGCAACAGCGACATAACCACCCTCTGGCACCTGCTCAAGATCGGTACGCCGATCGATATCAGATGATCCCGAACCTTTGACCTGAGGCTGCGAACAGCTCGGGTGCACCCACGGGCTCCCCCAAACCTGCCAGTTCTCAGCTCGCGAGCAGAAGCGAGCAGCCGGCATCTCCACCGGGATCCGGTTCGGCCCAAGGACTACAGGCACTGACGACGATGCGCGCAAAGAATTTCTGTGCACTCGCGCTCTGTAGGTCGCCGACCGCAGGGTTACGGGCGGGTGACTAGTCCCTTCAGGTCGCCCGCTATGGGTTGATACGCGTCCGCGATTGGTGAGGAGCGCTCCGTGAGTGCCCGTTCGAACGGCTGAGCGTGCGTTGGGATCTCGGCACCTGCGGTTGAAACCGTGTAGGGCCGCCACTCTTGCGTCCAAGGCGTCGCCGGCCGCGTTTGCTGGCGCGACCGCAGCCAGGTTTGACTGCGGCCTACTGCCTTTGTAAGAGGTTTGACACACTAATTTCTTGACCGAGTGCTATGTTTACAAGACACGTCGTGTCGGTGGGGGCCAATGCTTCGCGAGATGGAATCCACGAAGCTAGGGAGTTGGTAAAGGGGCGACGCATCTTGCTAATACGTGCGCTCCACGCCCAGCGGGCTATGGACGCCAACCACATCAAGGAGTACAGCAATGCAACGGAACCTTCGTAGAAGGCCGTCAGCCGGGCTCGTAGTTGCCCTGGTGGCACTCTTCTTCGCACTCAGCGGTGGTGCATATGCCGCCACCAACCTGATCGGCCACAATCAGCTCGCACCGGACTCGGTGTGGCATAACAACATCGGCAAAAACGCGGTTCAGATGAACAACCTGAGTTTCTCTCTCAAGGCGGCGCTCGACAAGACCGGCAAGACCGGTGCAACGGGAACGACGGGAGCCGCCGGCGCGACGGGGTCTCAGGGATCCACTGGCGCCAATGGAGGCACCGGTCCCGCGGGGACCGGAGGCCCTACTGGTCAGGGACCTTCTGGCACCAATGGCGTCAGCGACCCGCTCGTCTACTCGTTCTCAGGAGCGACGGGACCGGACTCGGGGACCTGTGGCAACAACTGGGCGACAGACACGTACGACTCGACCTACCGTGTTGATCCGAACGGCGACGGCTCATTCACGGTCGTGAAGATCGTCACCGGCACGTTCACCACGAACCCCGGTCCGAGCCCCGCGGCCTGCGCGAACGGATCCGCCTCGCCTGGCAATGGCAATACCGTCAAAGCGGGCGATAACGGAACGTTCTTCGGTACCGAGTCCTGGACGGTGGCCTCTCCTCGCCCGGGGCAGGCGGCGGACTTCCTGCCGACCGCCTCCTGCGGTTCGGCATGCTCGCCAAATACCTCGCAGACCGGTGGATCGTCCAGCGAAGCGCAAAACGCCGCGTTCGAGGGGGTACTGTTCCCTAGCTCGCACTACGCGAGCGACGTCAACGCGGGCGAGAACTTCGACTTCGTCTACTCGTCGCACGGCGACGCCTGGACGGACTCGAACACGCCGCAGAACAATCAGGGCGACATCACCGGCTAAGCGCCTCACCGGTTCAGGTCTCGTCCTCGCCCTGATCGAGCCCCCGTCCCCAAGTGCATGAGGACGGGGGCGCTTTTTATGCTCTCCACGTCGCGCGAAACCTCGCCGGCGAGGCCATGAGCAACGTGCAACATTGCCTCGCTGACCGGGGACCGGGGACCAGGGATCAGCAGCGACATGGGCACACGCGCGGAAAGCCAGAACTGCGCTATCGCAATCCCCACCCTTGCGATCGCCCGCAGGGCGCTGGGCGAAGTCCCTGTGGAATCATGGAAGCGGGGCAGAGGTCTGCCGTTGCCAGAGCCCTGCAAATCGCCACGCATGAATGAGACAACAACGTAGCCCTGACCTTCGGGCATCGGCCGCTGACCCGGGTAGTGTTGGTGCTCACCGGTCTCCCCCGGTTCATCACGGTGGTGAATGTGCACGCCTGCGCGCGGCAGAGGCCGTAACCGTCACCCCTAGCCGCGACGGAGCAGGCGGCCGATGGCGGCCATCATCTCCTCGGTGCGCTCGTCCTGCTGGTCGGGTTCGGCGCCGATCACGCAAGTGTGAGCGTGCCCGTCGAGCAGCCCGAGCGCGACCTTGTCGAGCGCGGCTTGAGCGGCTGAGATCTGGGTGAGGATGTCGATGCAGTAACGGTCGTCCTCGACCATGCCCTCGATTCCGCGGATCTGTCCTTCGATGCGGGCCAGCCGCGCGAGCAGCTGGTCCTTGGTGGCGGTGTAGCCCCTGGTGGGCGTCTGAGGCTTTGGCATAACGGAATCGTACCAGGTTTACTCCTACCCCCTAGGGGTATCTGTTACCTTGTCTGTATGACCGTCCTCGACGTCATCTGGCATGGCCTGAGGGACTCGTTCCTGATGGCGTGGGAGGTGTGGTGGGCGCTGGTGCTTGGATTCGCGATCTCGGCGATCGTGCAGGCGTGGGTGCCGCGCGAGCGGGTCGAGGGGCTGATGAGCGGCTCGGGTGCCCGGTCAGTCGGTTGGGCGACGGGGCTGGGAGCCGCTTCGTCGTCGTGCTCTTACGCGGCGGTCGCGATCGCCAAGTCGCTGTTCCAGAAGGGCGCAAGCGCGGCATCCGCGCTGGCGTTCCAGTTTGCCTCGACGAACTTGGTGTGGGAGTTGGGGCTGGTGCTGTGGGTGCTGATCGGCTGGCAGTTCACCGTGGCCGAGTACGTCGGCGGGATCGTGATGGTCGTGCTGATGACCGCGCTCCTGCGGTTGTTCGTCAATCGCCGGCTCGAGGAGCAAGCGCGCGCGCACGCGATCGACGCTGACGCGGGCCATCAGCATCACATGGCCGGCCAGCACCTCCCCTGGCGTGAGCGCCTGACCTCGGTACGCGCGTGGTCGGACGTGGCGCACAACTTCCGCGGCGACTGGCAGATGCTGTGGAAGGAGATCGCGATCGGGTTCCTGCTGGCCGGGTTCATCGCCCAACTCGGCAACGGCTTCTTCGAGAAGTTGTTCATTACAAACGCGCCGGCGCCGTTGCCGACGATCGAGAACGTGCTGATCGGGCCGATCATCGCCGTGCTCAGCTTCGTCTGCTCGGTCGGGAACGTTCCGTTGGCCGCGGTCCTGTGGTCGGGTGGGATCTCGTTCGCCGGCGTGCTGGGGTTCCTGTTCGCCGACCTGATCGTGATCCCGATCCTGTTGGCCTACCGCAAGTACTACGGCACGCGCTTCACGGTGCGGATCACCGGCCTGATGTTCGTGACGATGGTGATCGCCGCGCTGATCGTCGACGGGATCTTCAGCGCGCTCGGGCTTATCCCCACCGGCTCACGCCCCACCCGGGCGGACATCTTCAGTTCGATCGCGGTCAACTACAAGCTTGGGCTCAACGTTCTCGGGCTGGTCATCTTCGCCGCGTTGTTCTGGCTCACCACCCGCCGCGGCGCGACCGACCCGGTATGCGGGATGAAGGTCGACCGCGACAAGGCCCTCACCAGCGACCTCGGGGGTCAGCTCCACTACTTCTGCTCGGCCAACTGCATGCACGCGTTCGAGGCTCGCTCAAGCACGCAGGACGCGGTCCGTCCCGCCGAGATCTCGCAGGCGCACGCGGCGTGTCGAGGAGCTCAGGTCGGGGATGCGTGATCGAAGCTGGTTGCTGCGTCGGCGATACGCATCAGGATTGCGGTCCCGTCGTCGATGGACGGTTCGGGCTGGTTGACCCACCAGGTGGCGAGGGATTCGGTGGCGCCGGTGAACGCGTGGGCGAACGCTTCGTCGCTGAACAGGGTGGTGAGCATGCGGATGATGCGTCCGCGGAGCTCGGCTACTTCGCGGGCGACTTGAGCGTCGGCCGGAGCGGTGGTCTCTCCGTGGAGGACGGTCCAGCCGGCTCGGTGCTCCTTGACGTAGGCGAGGAACGCCCGGAGTCCCGCGCGTAGACGTACTTCGGGTGATGCGCCGCGAGTCTCGGGGGCGCGCACCTTGTCTACGAGCTCGCGGCCGGTCATCTGCAGGTAGGCGGCGTAGAGGCCTTCTTTTGAGCCGAAGTATCGGTACAGCATCGGTTTGGTGATCCCAGCCGCATGCGCGATGTCGTCCATCGAGCTGCCGTGAAAGCCATGGGTCGCGAACGCTTCGCCGGCGGCTCGGAGCATCAGGCGCTCACGTTCGGCGCGCGCGAGGCGCGCGCCGGAGGTGGCCGAGCCAGGTCGCTTGCTCGTCTGTTTCAGCGACATTACTCTAGGGTAACGTTACTCAGCAGTAACTTCAAGTCAAATGGGAGCGATCATGAGCCACGGCTTCGTGGATGAAATGTTGGCGAAGACCCGATCCGGGGAGCTCCGCTCACCGGTGTCGAGCACGCTCGGTATGAACCTCGTCGCTTTCGGCCGGGGCGAGGCGGCCTATGACATGGCGGCGCGGGCGGAGCTCGGGAACCCGCTCGGGGTCATCCAGGGAGGGGTGGTCACGGCCCTGGCCGATGCGGCGATGGCCGCGGCCACGACTTCCGTGCTCGAGGATGAGGAGATCAAGAGCAGCGCGATCACGACGGTTGACATCTTCGCGCGGTTCATCCGCCCGGTGAACGCCAACAAGATCGACACGCTGCGTGCCAAGGCGCGCGTGGTGCGGGCGGGCGGCCGGCTGGTGTGGGCCGAGGCCGACGTGCTTGCCGACGGCGAGATTGTGGGCAAGTTCGCCGCCACCGGGATCCGCGTCACGTTCGATGCCGCAAGCTACGTCGACGCGAACGGAGCAGAGTAATGAGCGAGCCAGGAACGGACGTCGCGGCTCGCTTTCTCGGCGCCGAGAACGTGCAACAAGCCCGCGACTACCTCGAGCAGCTCGACCCGGAGCTGCACCGCTACATCATGGATTTCGTCTACGGCGAGGTCTACGCCGGGGACGTGCTGGACTCCAAGACGAGGGCGCTGTGCACCGTGGCCATGCTCGGCTGCCTCGGTGAGCAGCTGCAGCTCGGCGTGTATGTGCGCCTCGCCCGCCGGCAGGGGGCGAGCGAAGAGGAGATCCGCGAGGTCCTGCGCCAGGTCGCCGTCTATGCCGGGTTCCCAACCGCTTGGAACGCGCTCGCCACGATGATCCGCGCGCTCGATGGCCTTGAACAGCCGTCGA
>CAWKHK010000009.1:0-5075 GCA_963849425.1 uncultured Solirubrobacteraceae bacterium
GAAGACCCCGGCATCCAGGTGGAGCATCCCGGCGGCGCGATGTGGGCGGTCAAGGGCCGGACGTGGAGTGTGCAGGCCACCAGCATGTGGGGAACAGACCGGATGCCCGCCCCGCAGCTCGCCAAGGCCGTCTTGGAGCAGCGCCCGATCCAGGTCACCGACGAAACCGACGACGGCCGCCGCGTGGTCAACCCGACCGAAACCGCCGCCGCCCAAGAGAAAGCGGCCGCGCTACAGGAGCGCTTTAGCGAGTGGTGCTGGGAGGACCCCGCTCGCGCCCGGCGGCTCGCCGGCGAGTACAACCGGCGGTTCAACGCGATCGTGCTGCGCGACTACACCACCGAGGGCGAGCGGCTCACGCTCCCCGGCCTCGCGCGCACATTCACGCCCGGCCCGCACCAGCGCGCCGCGGTCGCCCGGATGCTGGCCGAGCCCGCTGTCGGGCTCTTCCATCAGGTCGGCGCCGGCAAGACCGCCGAGATGGTGATCGGCGCGATGGAGCTCCGCCGCCTCGGCCTCGTCTCAAAGCCGGCGGTGGTGGTGCCCAACCACATGCTCGAGCAGCTCTCCCGCGAGTACCTGCAGCTCTACCCCCAAGCCAGGGTGCTGGCCGCCTCGAGCGACGATCTCGCCGGCGAGAAGCGCCGCACGTTCATCGCTCGCGCGGCCGCGAACGACTGGGACGCGGTGATCCTGACCCGCTCGGCGTTCGCGCGGCTGCCGGTCTCCCCCGAGGCGAAGATCGCCTACACCCGCCGCGAGCTCGGGCAGCTGCGCGCGATGCTCGAGCACTCAAAGAGCGGCGGCGGCCTGACGGTGAAGCGGCTGGAGAAGCAGATCCTGCGCGAGGAGGAACGCCTCCAGGCGCTGCTGGACAGCCCGCGGGATCCCGGTGTGACGTTTGAGCAGACCGGGATCGACTACGTGATCGTCGACGAGGCCCACGACTACAAGAACCTGCAGACCGTCTCCAACATTCCCGGCGCCGCCATTGACGGATCCCAGCGCGCGTCAGATCTGCACATGAAGCTCGAATGGCTGCGCGAGCGCCACGGCGAGCGGGTCGCGACGATGGCGACCGCCACCCCGATCGCGAACAGCATCACCGAGGCGCACGTGATGACCCGCTACCTGCGCCCCGACCTATTGGAGGCTGCGGGGATTGAGGACTTCGACGCGTGGGCGGCGACGTTCGGGCAGACGGTGACCGAGATCGAGGTCGCCCCGACCGGCGGCGGGGACTACCGCATGCACACCCGCTTCGCCAGGTTTCAGAACGTCCCCGAGATGCTCCGGCTCTGGCACGTGTTCGCCGACGTCAAGACCGCCGAGGACCTGCGTCTACCGGCGCCCGAGCTCGCCGAGCGCCCGGACGGGCTGCGCGCCCCTGAGACCGTCGTGATCGACCCCAGCCCCGAGCTTGAGGCCTACGTGCGGGAGCTCGCGCGCCGCGCCGACGCCGTCCGCGCCCGCACGGTCACGCCCGAGGAAGACAACATGCTCAAGGTCACCACCGACGGGCGCAAAGCCGCGCTCGACACCCGGCTCGTGACCGGCGAGCCGGCGAGCACCCCCGGCAAGCTCGAGCACGCCGCCGACACCATCAGCCGCCTGGGGCGAGAGCACCGCCAGCAGGCCTACCGGACCGCGACGGGCGAGCCCTCCCCGATCACCGGGGCGCTGCAGATCGTCTTCTGCGACCTCTCCACCCCTAACAGCGAGCGGTGGAACGCCTACGACGAGCTCCGAGCGCTGCTGACCGCCCGCGGCATGCCCGCCGAGCAGGTCCGCTTCATCCACGAGGCGCGCAACGACGCCGAGAAGGCCCGCCTGTTCGCCGCCTGCCGCGCCGGCCACGTCTCGGTTCTGGTCGGCTCGACGGAGAAGATGGGGGTGGGGACCAACATCCAGGACCGCTGCATCGCGATCCACCACCTCGACTGCCCGTGGCGACCCGCGGACATCGAACAGCGCGACGGCCGCGGCGTCCGCCAGGGCAACCAGAACCCCGAGATCCACATCTACCGCTACGCCGTCAAGGGGAGCTTTGACACCTACAGCTGGCAGACCGTCGAGCGCAAAGCCCGGTTCATCAACCAGGTCATGCGCGGCCGCCTCGACGTCCGCGAGGTCGAGGACATCGGCGAGAACACCCTCAGCTTCGCCGAGGTCAAAGCGCTCGCCTCCGGCGACCCGTTGATCCTCGAAAAGGCCAAGCTCGACGCCGAAGTCACCCGCCTCGCCCGCCTCGAGCGCGCCTGGCAGCGCAACCAGCACACCCTCCGCGGCACGCTCGCCGGCGCCCAGGACCGCGCCCACGCGCTCGCCGACCAGATCAACACGGTGCGCGCGGCTGCTGCGCAGCGCACCGACACCCGCGGCGACCTCTTCCGCATGACCGTCAACGGGCGAGCGGTCACCTCCCGCACCGACGCCGCCCAGCTGCTCGCGAGCCGGCTGCAGCAGCTCCCCTACGGGCAGCGCGTCCCGATCGGCGAGCTCGCCGGCCTGCCCGTCGACGCCGAGATCACCGCCGGCACCAACGGCCGCCCAATCGTCCAGCTCACGCTCCACGGCCTACCAGCGGCGCCGGCGACGCTCGAGCGCGCCCAGATCGCCGACTCCGGACTATCGCTCGTACGCCAGCTCGAGCACCGCGCCCAGACCCTGCCCGAGCTCGCCGAGCGCCTGGAGGCAGACCGCGACGCCGCCCTGCGTGAGCACGCCACCGCCCGCGAGCAGCTCGCCCGCCCGTTCAAATACGCAGACCAGCTCACCGACGCCCGCGACCGCCAGCAGCGCATTCACGAGCAGATCACCGCCCGCCATGCGCAGAACCAGCAGCCCGAACCGACACCGGCATCGACGGCGCCGGACGATCCGGTGCTCGCCACCCGGGCCGCGGCGTTCCCGAGCGCACCGGGCGCGCGGCCGTCAGCCGCCGCGCCCGCGGCGGACCGATCTCACCTCCCGCCGCGGCCGGCGCGCGGACCGGCCCGCGGGCGATAGGCCGATCAGGCCGGGGGAGAGGCGCCCCAGACAGTGCTGGCGTGCTCGAGCGAGGCCTCGGGGATCTCGACCACCACCGGCTCCTCCACAAGCTCCTCGACCAGCGCCCGCAGCTCAGCCGCGTGATCGAGCAGACACGCCCGCGGATGCGACACCCCGGGAAATCCCCCGAGGACCTGCTGCTCAAAGCTCGCCGCACGGTCGGGCGCGAGGCGCATGTGCGTGACCGCCGTTCGCCCCGACAGATCGGCGACGTAGGCGGACACGAGCGACAGCGAACGGCTCTCGATCACGGTGATGACCGTGACCACGTAGGCGCTCGCGTTCTCGATCGTGCACCGGCACCGCTCGATCCACGACTCGCTGCGCACCTCGACGCCTGACAGCTCCAACTGCATCCCCGGGATCATCACCGCCAGCCAAGACAACCCGCCAGACACGGGTGCGGGAGAGGCGGAGGGGCCACGGCACGCCTCGGCGGGCTCGGTGAGTTCCGTCCCTCGGTCGGTGAACAGATCCTTCGGGATCGTGGCTTGGCTTGCCGGCAGATCAAGCAGAAAAGAGCCCCGCCCGCGCTCGCTAGTGGTCCGGCCTTCGGCCCCGGAGGGTGATCGCGCGGGCGGTACGGCGAGAGTCCAGTTTTTCTGCTTGACAGCCGTCTGCGCCGGCGCCTGACCCTCGGCCATGTTCACCGACCGAGGAGCCGAAACAGTGAGGGAAACGGCACAGCAGACCCCGACGCGGACCGCGATCCCCCGCCCCGCCAGCCTGGCGATCGACCCCGACCGGCTGGCGCGGATGTGGGCGATGACCCCGGCACAGCGCCGCCAAGCCGCCCAGCGCGGCCAGCTCTCCCTCGGCGAGATGCTCAAATGGGCCTCCCGCCGCCCGCACGAAGTCCCGATCGTCAACGGCGAGTTCTTCTTCATCACCGCCTACCTCGCCGACACCGAGGACAGCCCGCGCGACGCCCAGGCGTTCTGGGACGGCGAATACACACCGGTACCCGTGCTCGGCCCGGTGCCGGACGCCTCGGCGGCCACCAGCGACACGTCCTCCGAGGGGAGGCGCTGATGCCGCTCCGAGCTACCCGCACGATCGGCACCGGCGACGGCTGGCAGAGCACCGACAGCGGCATCCTCGTCCCCGACTGGGCCGACCTCCCCGACGCGCCGCCCGCGACGGCGATCGAGCTCCCGCAGCCTCAGCCGATCGGGATCGACCTGTTCGCCGGCGCGGGCGGCTTCTCATGCGGTTTCAAGCAGGCCGGCTGGCACGTGATCGCCGCCAACGAATGGGACGTCGACGCCGCCCACACCTACCTGTGCAACCTCGGCTCCCCGCGCACCCGGATCGTGTTCTGCACCCCCGAAGACCAGCAGCGCTGGGAGCGCCGCCGCCAACGCCTCGAGCGCTACCACGCCCACCCGGACCGGCCCTCGCTCGAGCCCGGCTCCGGCTGGATCTCGACCCAGCCCGGCGTCCAACCGTGCGAGGTGTTCTTCTTCGGCGACGTCCGCGCGCTCACCGGCCAGCGGATCCTCGACGAGCTCGACCTCACCGGCGACGACATCGGCTGCGTGTTCGGCGGCCCACCCTGCCAGGGGTTCTCCCGCGCCGGCCGCCGCCAAGCCGACGACCCCCGCAACGAGCTCGTGTTCGAGTTCATGCGGATCGTCTGCGAAATCCACCCACGCAGCTTCTGCATGGAGAACGTCCCCGGGATGCTCGACATGGTCACCCAAGAGGGCGTCCCGGTCATCGACGCGCTCGCGCTGATGGCCCAAGAAGGCGGCATGGGCACCTTCGACGCGATCCGACGCTCACTCGCCGAGACCGCCGGCGCCGGCGCCGCGCTCCGCACGATGACCGCCGCGATCCACCCGCCGCCAACCCCAACCCGGCGTCTCCGCCAACGGCCACATCGACCACGAGGACGACCAGCTCCAGCTGTTCGCCGGCAGCTGACCGCGCTGCCACACTCGC
This sequence comes from uncultured Solirubrobacteraceae bacterium, assembly GCA_963849425.1. Classification (GTDB taxonomy): domain Bacteria; phylum Actinomycetota; class Thermoleophilia; order Solirubrobacterales; family Solirubrobacteraceae; genus Palsa-744. The sequence goes on from CAWKHK010000009.1 coordinate 4,996, forward strand.
GCGATGGGGCTGCCGCCGTTGCGCTGGGTCGCCGAGGAGGACCTGATCTACGACAGCGCGACCAACACGCTCCACCGCCC
>CAWKHK010000010.1:0-27636 GCA_963849425.1 uncultured Solirubrobacteraceae bacterium
AATGATGGTATCAACGCTGATACCACCGTTCCATTTCACGTTCGGGCTCATAACCCGAAGGTCGCGGGAGTAGGATCGATCTGTGGACGCCATGGCGGCACCGGCCACTTCACGAAGCGTCTCGCGAAGGACTGGCTGCGCGACACGGTGAGGACGACTTCGTCTTCTCGGGTCAGGCCGGAATCCCGGTCGACGGCGACGCGCTCAGCAAACGCTGCGAGGGCGCGCTCCAGCGCGCAGGCCTGCGACGCCCTCGGTTCCACGACCTCCGACACACGTTCGGCAACCGGATGATCGCCAAGGCCGAGATCCGTCGAGTGCACGAGTCGATGGGCCACGCTGACATCCAGACCACGGTGAAGTACCTCCGTTACGCGGCGCGGACGGAGGACGCGGCAGCGTTCGGCAGCGGGTCATCCGAGGCGGATGCTCCGACTGTGGGCTGAGAGGGGCTGACGTGCGGGTGGCGATCGTCGGCTATGGGCTGGCCGGCCGAGTGTTCCACGCCCCGCTGATCGCGGCGACGGATGGTCTTGACGTGACCACCATCGTCACCTCGGACGCAGCGAGGGCGCGGCAGGCGGCCGCCGAGCATCCCGAAGCCCGGGTGGTGCCGCGCGTGGAAGATCTCTGGACGGCGACGTCGCCGGAGCTTGTCGTCGTCGCGACAGCCAACCAGACGCATGTCCCGATCGCGCTGGCGGCGATCGAACACGGTGTGCCGGTCGTCGTCGAGAAGCCGGCAGCGGTCACGTCGGACGACGCGGAAACGCTGGTGGAGCAAGCGGACCGTGCGGGCGTGCTGCTTACCGTGTTCCAGAACCGGCGGTGGGACACCGATCAGCTGACGCTGCGCCGCCTCATCGACGAGAACGCGCTCGGCGAGGTCACACGCTACGAATCGCGGTTCGAGCGCTGGCGCCCGAATCTCGATCCGGCCAAGCCGCGCGAGAACTTGTCGCCGACGGAGGGCGGCGGCGTACTGCTCGATCTCGGCGTCCACCTCGTCGATCAGGCCATGGTGCTGTTCGGTCCGGTCACAGAGGTCTACGCGGAGATCGACTCACGCCGAGGGGCGCCCGCCGAGGACGACGTGTTCGTCGCCCTGCGCCATTCGAGCGGGACGACCAGCCACCTGCACGCCTGCGCCGTCACGCCGTCTGCCGGTCCGCGGCTGCGCGTACAGGGAACCAACGGTGGGTTCCTCGTCCCCCATCTCGATCCACAGGAAGCGGCACTGCGTGACGGCGCGCGACCGGACACCGTCGATGACTGGGGGAAGCCACAGAGTTGGGAGTACGGGCGGCTGATCGCCGGCGAGCAAAGCGTTCCGGTACCCCCAGAGCCTGGCGATTGGCGCCGCTTCTACGCGCTGCTCCGGGATGCGCTGCGAGACGGCGGACCCCCACCTCTGGACCCTCGAGACGCGGTGAAGACGCTGCGCGTGCTCGAGGCTGCACGCCGGGCGGCTCGCGAGCACCAGATCATCATTACCTAGGGAGAGAGCGGGCAGCCGGTCGCCTCAAAGTCGAGAGATTGTGGCTCACCCTCGTTGCGTGCGGCGGCTCCGGGGTCCGCCGCACGCACATCAGCGGAGGGGCGCGATTAATACCCCGTGTAGGTGGTGTTGCTCGCGTGGATCGCGGCGACGATCACGATCGCCCAGTAGGCGAGCGCGCCGACGATGCCGACGATGCCGAGCACGATGCCGGCGGTTGCCATGCCCCGCCCACTCTGGGTCCCACCCGACCAGTCGATCTGCTTACGCGACTTCAGACCGAAGATCAGTGCAAGCACCGAGCCGAGCCCGGCCAACCAGACGATCCCGAGGACGAGCGACGCGATCGCCATGCCGTTGGTACTGGCCCTGATGACGGCTCCCTCTTCCATTTCCTCACCTCCTTCCGCGTTGGGGCGCCAGGCGAATGCCATTCCGTTACTGCCGGACAGAGCGGCGTCAGCGCGTCGCGATACATCGAGCGGTTCGGTATCACGAGTGAGTGAAGGTCGCTCTCGTGAGGCGTGGCTTCGTACAAGCTCGCGATCGACTTCGGCACTGACTTCACCCTGGCAGCAGTGCGCGCGGAAAATGGATTCCTTGAGCGCGTTCGCTTCGACGGTGACGATCGGATGCCCTCAGCCGTGCTGCTCCAGGAGGACGGAGGTCTTCTCGCCGGCCCACGGGTGATCGACGAGGCGGAGCTGAGCCCCGCCGCGGTCGAATGGACTCCGAAGCGCTCGCTCGGTCAGGGATCCGTGGTGCTCGGGGGGCGTCTGGTCGACGACGTGGCGCTCGTCGGAGCGGTGCTCCGCCATGTGGCGCGCGAGGCGCGGAGGATGTTCGACGGGCGCGAGCCCGAGACGGTGATCATCACGCATCCCGCCGTGTGGACGATCGCGCGCGTTGCCCGGCTCGAGGAGGCCGCGCGCCGCGCGGAGCTGAACGGGGTCAAGTTCGTCGACGAGCCGGTCGCGGCGGCCTGCGCGCTGGCGGAGCGCGGCCGCCTGGACGGCGTTCCCGTCGGGTCGCTGATCGCGCTTTATGACCTCGGCGGTGGCACGTTCGACACCGTGTTGCTCGAACGCACCGGGCCGACCTCCTTCAGTCCCGTCGGTCCACCGGGCGGCGACGATCGACTCGGTGGCGAGGAACTCGACGATCTGCTCATCGCTCACCTCACTTCGACTTACCTGTCCGACGACCAGCGAGCCCATCTCGACAATCCCGACGACTCGCCGGATCCACTCGCCTGGGCGCGTGCTCGGTTCGAGCTGCGTTTGGCCACACGTCGCGGGAAGGAAGGTCTCGCGACCGGACCGCTGGTCAGGATCAAGGTTCACCCCTTACTCGAGCGGGGTTACTTCCAGCTCAGCCGCGTCGAGCTCGAGACCATCGCTGCCGAGCTCGTGAACCGAAGCGCCGAGCTCCTGCTCGAGACGCTGAACCGAAATGGGCGCACCGTCGAAGAGCTCGCGGCCATCTGCCTGGCCGGAGGTTCTTCGCGCCTCCCGCTCGTCAAGCGCGTCCTTGGTGCGCGCTTTCAGCGTCCGATTGCCACGCACGGCGATCCAAAGGCACTGACCGCCGAGGGTGCATTCACTGCTGCAGAGCAGGAACACAGCGGACCAACCGACGGACTCCGCGGTGCGCTCGGCGCGGCGTGGAGTGACGTGAGGAGCGGGACGATCGCGCTCCCGCAATTGTTGGCCGCCGACCTGGAGCGGATGGCTGGCGGCGGCAGTCTCGGTCGGCGGCTCGGCATCGACTCGAATGAGCCGGACGTGCTGCGCGCCGCGGTGTTGGCCGGGCATCGCCGCTGGGGTGCGTTCCACGTGACCGCCGCCCCGGGCGAGGCAGCCGCGGCCGACGCCATGCGGCACGCGTACACGGTGGCGTTCACCGAACTCACTGACATCACCCAACGGAAGGAAGCATCGCGATGAACCCGAAGCGCAGGCTCACACCTGCCCAGACAGCGAGTGCGGCGCTCGCAGGCGTCCTCGCCCTTGGCGTGCTGATTCTCGCCTTGTCACGGCCACAGCGAGGTCACGACGTCCAAGCGGCTGCCGCGGCACTCGCCGCACGGGCCGACGCGACGAACGCGGCGACCCCGCGCGAGCTCTTGAGCGTCCTCCGTGGGGCCGCGGCCTCCGACGAAGAGATTCGCCTCATTACAACCGATGGTCGCTCGATCGGGCGGCCCCTGAATGTGGGCCTGTGGAGCAGCGCCGTGTCCCCCGTGCACGGGCATTCGCCCGAGGTTGCCGCGATCGAGCTCAGCCAGCCGGGCGCGGACAGTGGCGGCACAGGCTTCACGCACAATGCCGCGATCGTTGGCGGCCTGGTTGCACTGCTCGGGTTGATGGCGGCGTATGGCGCCAGCGCTCGGGCACAGGGCGCCCGCGAGGCCCGTGTCACCCGCGATCGGAGTCGCGATCAGGTTTCAGCCTCGCCGCCGCGTGTGCCGCCGCCCGCGCCACCGCCGGCGCTGTCTGACGGCGATCGCCGGCCCATGGTGGGTGCATTGCTCGTCGTGATCGACACGCTGCCGGATTCTCCGGCCGGGGTGAGAGCGCTGAGGACGCTCAAGCAGGTCGGGGTGGAGACGATCGAGCCGACGCGTGGCGTCACCTTCGACTCCCGCCTGCACTGCGTGTGCGGCGTGGTCGCCGCGCCCGATCCGAGCCTCGTCGACAGCGTCGCGGCGGTGATCCGGCCCGGCTTCATCGATCGCGGCGTGGTCCTGCGTGAAGCGGATGTCCAGATCTACGGCAGCACCCGGGAGCGGACGCACGCGGTCCCGGCCGTGTCGTGAGGAGAGGCTGAGATGAGCAGTCACATCGTCGCCGTCGACTTCGGCACTTCGTTCACTACCGCCGCCCTGCGCCGGCGGGATTCGGTGGGTCTCGTCGACCTTGATGGCAGCGCCCAGAACCGAATTCCCTCCTGCGTGTACATCGACGAGGCGACCGACACGTTTCTGGTCGGAAGAGCGGCGCGTAACTCGGGTCTGAGAGCGCCCGACGCGTTCGAACGCACGCCCAAGCGGCTGATTGGACACGGTGAGACACTCCTCGGCGGCCGTCTGATCCCCATCCAAGAGTTGGTGCACGCGGTCTACCGGCGCGTGTTCACCGAATGCCGGAGTGAACGCGATCCCGACGAGGTCCGCATCACGCATCCTGCGGCCTGGCGGAACGGCAATCTCGATGTGCTGCGCAACGCGGCGCAGGCCGCGCTCGGAGATGTCGGGTGGGACGCTCCCGTTCAGCTGCTGACTGAGCCGGTGGCGGCGGCCGTCGAGGTCGCGAATTTCATTCCGGTCGGTTCGGCCGTCGCGGTCTACGACCTCGGCGGGGGGACCTTCGACGCCGCGGTGGTGCGCCGCTCCGAGCGCGGCTTCGACGTGGTCGGCGAACCAGGGGGTCAGGATCGCTGCGGCGGCGAGGAGTTCGACGACCTGCTGCTCCACGAGGTTGGCCGCCACATCCCCAACGAGGAGATGCGCACGCGTCTCCTCGATCCACAACTCGACGACGTCTCGTTCCTGCCGGCTCGCATCCAACTTCGGGCGGCGGTCACGAGCGCCAAAGAGGAGCTCTCGGCCGCCGAGCGGGTCGTCGTCGACGTGCCGATGACTGGGGATGTCGTCGAGCTGACCCGTACGACATTCGAGAGCCTGATCGCCCCCAAGATCGAGGCGTCGGTAAGCCTCCTGCTGGAGACGATCGGCCAAGCGAGCCGCGTGCACGGCTTGCGGGACGGCGACCTCGTGGGCGTCGTGTTGACCGGCGGCTCGAGCCGTATTCCACTCGTCGAGCGCCTGATCAGCGAGCAAACGAGGCTGCGCGTGTTTGCGCAGCCTGATCGCAAGGGCGTAGTCGCCGCGGGCGCGGCTCGATGGGAAACCTCCGGTCGTAACCGTCCCGAACTCGTGGGGGACGGCGTGGCTGAGGCGCCGAGGACGTTCGCGGGCGAGTTCAGTTGCCGTCTGGCCATTCGCCGCGGCGATCGCTGGCGCAATCGTCAGACCAAGCTGGTGATCGGCGCCGGCGAGCTGATCATCAGGGAGTTCGAGCCTGACTTCAAGTCGCTGGAGCGCTGGGCGGAGAGGACCCGCCGCCGGACGGACGGCCGGACCGTGGTGTCGCCGGCTCCACTACGGACAAAGCTCGCCGACCTGCCGGCGCTGCAGTTGTGGACGCTGACCGCCGGCCAGGATGGTTCTGCTGCAAAGTGCCTGCATCGTTGCGCTTTGACCGCGGCCAACGGGAGACCGGCTCGCGCAATCGAGATCGTCGCGCGCGAGGACGCGGCTGAGCTGGCCGACCAGGTTCGGCTCCTGAAGCGAGATGACCGGTTCGACCATGCGCCGCTCGTGGCGCCCGCGACCCGAATGGTGGCGCGCGAGCAGCTCAGTGTGCTCTACAAGAGCGGGCTGTTGGGAGGGACCGACCTGCGCGTGCTCGCCGAGAGCGCCCCGCTGGCTGGGGAGCCCGACCCACAGGCATGGGCCGCGGAGGTACTCGCCCGCTACGGACGGGTCAGCGTGACGGAATCCGCTCCGGACACGTTCCTGAGCGGCGAGCCGGCTCTGTATCGGGAGGTCAACCTCGGTGGTCCGAGGGTTCCGATCGGTGCGATCTGGGCGTACTGGTGGACGGGGGTCGTCGGCGACCGGGCGGTCGCGGTGGCCGTCGAGAGCAGAGCTCGGATGCCGCGGAAACGCATCGAACAGTTCCGCGACGTCTTCACCCTGATCCCGTGAGCGAGTGGAGGAGCGACAAACCAGCCATGAGCGTTGTCGAACAAGGCGATAACCCGGCCGCGCAGCAATTTGCCGCGGTCTCGCAGCTGGCGGTCGAGCAGGGCCGCGCCGACCTGGTCAAGCGAATCGTCGATGAGCTCGGCCGGGCGCGGAGAACCGACCCGACGACGCTCGTCCTGGCCGGGGAGGTCTCATGCGGGAAGACGACGCTGACCAACGCGCTCGCGTCGAGCCCTGGCCTGCTCCCCGCGGATGTCGACGTGGCCACGGGCGTGTTCGTCGTCGTCGGCTACGCCGAGTCACCTCGCGCGCGGGTGTTCACCGGCGAGAGTGCATCGGCGATCGACACCTCAGTAGAGGAGATCGCCGACTGGGTGTCGGTCGCACGGAACCCCAACAACGAGAAGGGCGTACGGCACGTCGAGGTCGGCGTGCCATCACCGCTACTGGCCGACGGCGTGCGATTCATCGACACCCCGGGCGTCGGAGGACTGGATTCCCAGCACGCCGCGATGACGCTGACGGCGCTCGCCGGGGCGGACGCGCTGCTGTTCGTCCTCGACGCGTCGGCGCCGCTGTCAGGCCCGGAGCTGCGGTTTCTCACCCGAGCGTCCGCGAACATCCAGACGGTCGTCTTCGCGCTCAGCAAAGCCGATCTCAACCCGGGTTGGAAAACGGTTCTCGACGAGGATCGCCGCCTTCTCGAGGAGCACGCGCCGCGATTCGCCAAGCAGCGCATCTTCCCGATCCGAGCTCCCGACGCGGAGCGGGCCGAGCGCAAGCGACGGGCCGGCGATGTTGCCGAAGCGGACCGATTGGCAGAGCGGAGTGGACTCCCGGCGTTGGTGTACGAGCTGCGCACATCGGTGATCCAGCGATCCGCCGACGTTCGCCAGGCGAACGGCTATCGATTCGGACTCTCGGTCCTGGCGCAACTGGACGTGGGCTGCCGCCAGCAGGAGGAGACTCTGCGCGGGGACAAGGCGCCCCTCGAACGCCTAAAGCAGCGCCAGGCTGACCTGGCCCAGCTTCAGAGCACGACGAACGGGTGGGGACAGCGAGTCAAGAGCCGCTTTGACGACCTGCAGCGGACGCTCACGCGCCAAACGCAAGAGGCCGCCAACGGCTTCCGGGCCCAGTTCGATGAGGAGATCGCCGTTCACTGGCGGTCTCAGCGCCACCTGAGCTTTCCCGCGGAGCTCGAGATGGTTCTACGCCGGATCACAGTGGATCTCGAGCGGTCGCTCGCCGAGGGCGTGCTCGAGGCGGCCGGCGAGGCAGCCCGGGACATCGGCATCGACGACCTTCCGGTTCCAGACGCAGCCTTCGTGCTTCCCGAGCGCGAAACGCTCGCGCCGCGGTCGGTCGACAGTCCCGGCTCGAGGCAGTCTCGCGCCCTCGGCGCCGTCATCCTGACCGAGGTGGCCCAAACGCTCCGCAGCATCGTCACCTCGGGAGGGAATCCCCTCACCTTGCTGCTGGCGCCCATCGGACTTGGCTCAGCGATCGTCGGTGTGGTCAACGCCAAGGGGCAACGCGCGGGCACCGAGCAGGCCGAGGCCAAGCGGCTCCTGCAGGAATACGACGCTCGCTTCCGCCGCGACGCCGCGATCGCTCTGGACGACGGGATTCGGGGCGCCAAGGACGAGACCGTCGCGGCCCTGCAGCGGCAGATCCAGGCGCGCCTGCAGACGGTCAGGAACGAAATCCAGACGCTGACCGCGCAGGCGGCCAAGATCAACGAGGCCGAATCCGAGCGTGCCAGCGTTCTGGAACGTCGTCGGAAGATCTCCGAGCTCCAGAAGGAATTCGGTGGCCGGATCCAGGCGCTGAGTTCCGCAGCGCCGGTCAGGTCGAGGCCGCCGCCGACAACGCGATGATCAGCGATGCCGCCTGAAGGCGGTCCCGTCAGCGAGCTGTGCCGCCGCGTCGCGGAGGTGTGCGACGAGGTCCGCTTCCCGGAGACGCATCTCCAGGACCAGGTGTTCAGCATCCGTAGGCGCCTCGCCGAGCCGCTGCGGATCGCGGTCACGGGCCGCGTCTCGGCCGGCAAGTCAACCACGGTCAACGCGCTGCTCGCCACGCAGATCGCGCCGGTTGGCGAGGGTGAGACCACCGATCTCGTGTGCCAGTTCGCCGATGACGAAGTTGAGTCGGTGACGCTCGTGCTCCGCAGCGGCGCGCACGAGGAGATCTATCTCGACTCTGGCGGGCGGCTCCCGCGAGAGCTGCCATACCCCGCGGAGACAATCGATCACATCGAGGTCCGGATCCCGTACGCGCCCACGCTTAAGAGCGCGACGATCATCGATACGCCGGGCATTTCCAGCGCCCGGCCCGAGGGATCGGCGAGAACGGTCGAGTTTCTCTTCTCGGAGGACGCGGGCACCGCGGTCACCGGGGCAGATGCGCTGCTGTTCCTGCTGAGCGGGCAAGCCGACGAGGTGGAGGCCCTGGCCGCGTTCCAGGATCTGGCCGGTACGGCGAGCGCCTGCTGCGCGAACGCGATCGGCGTGATCAGCCAGGCCGACAAGCTCGGCGAGAGCGAAGATCCGATGGGCGCGGCTGGTCGAATCGCTAAGCGCCTCGCGGGCGAACCCGCGCTGCGAACGCGTCTCGCCACCGTGATTCCGCTGCTCGCGCTGATCGGAGAGGCGATCGAAACAGGTGACTTCAATCGGGACGACGAGGTCGCGCTCGCCGCGCTCGCCGCCGAGGACGACGAAAAGCTCGAGGACCTGCTCGCGAGTGCGGAGGACCTTAAGGAGGGCGACTGCTCGCTGGCGCCCGCCGTGCGGACGCGCCTGATCGCGAGGCTCGACCTGTTCGGCATCCGCGCCTGCGTGAGGGCCCTCAAGCAGGGACTTCGCCCGCCCGATCTGCGTGACTTCCTCTACGAGCTGTCGGGATTCCCGGCGCTCAAATCGCTCATCGCAGAGCTATTCACCCGGCGTGCGGACCTCCTGAAAGCCGACCAGGCGCTGGCCTCGCTCGAACGGCTCACGTATCAGTCGACGAGCCAGGCGAGCTTGTCGCTGCGCGCGCGCATCGAGGAACTCCGTTTGAGCGCTCCCATGCACGCCGTACGCGAGATGCACGCGCTCAGCCAGTATGCGCAAGGCGTCGTGGAAGACCTTCCGGAGTGGCTGGTCGAGCGATTGCTCCTCCTGACGCGCGAGACCACGCCGGCCCTGCGGCTCGGGCTGGAGCCAGATGCGCGGGTCGAGGCGGTGAAGGCAGCCGCATTCGAAGGGGCGACCCTGTGCCTGATTTACCGCAACGGCAAGGCCGGGACCACTCGCCAGCGCGCCATCGCCGAGACCGTTCGGCGGTCCTACGAGCTGATGCTGACCGAGCATGTAGACGGAGCCATGGAGCCTTCCGCGTGTATCTCGGGACGAACTGACCGCTCTTATTGACGGCACAGCCGCTCGAGAGCCGGGCGCACGACGAAGGAGACAAGAAGTGACGGGAACGGCAGAACAGGCAGGCGTGGCAGGGACCGCGAGGACGCAAGCGGTCAATGGGGGCACCACGCTTGCATATCGCCGCTCCGTTGCTGCGGCCGCTGTTCCGCTTCCGCTAGCGCCGGTACGAGGCATATCGGCGCTCTCGTCCCGCGTGCACACGCACGCATCGTCGTCGCGCCCGGCTCTGTGCTGCTTGATCGCGACGGCGCCGCGGAGTGGCAGCTGGCTGCTCTCCGAGGCGCTCTACAACACCGGCCTGGCCGGTCATCCACACGAGTATTTCCGGCCTGACTTCCGCGACGTGTGGGCGCACGAGTGGCAGCTGCCGCAGGGGGCTTCGATCGCCGATTACATCGCCGCCGCCAAGGCCAACACGCGAACGCCGAATGGCGTATTCAGCGTGAAGGTGCACTGGTACCAGCTGGTCTGGCTCTACGGCGCGCTGGCGCCCGGCGCCTTCTTTACCGGAGCGCGCGCGGCCGAGCTGCTCGAGGCGATGTTCGCGCCGTTGCAGTACGTGTTCCTCTGGAGACGCGACACGGCGCGTCAAGCGATCTCCTATTACCGCGCCTCGCGCAGCCAGAAGTGGTTCGCAAAGGAGCCGGGCAGTGACGAGTGCGATTCGGACCCCGTGGACCTGCAGCAGATCCGTTGGTTCGAGGACGTGGTCATCGAGCACCAGGAGCACTGGCGGCGCTACTTTGCCGGGGGAGGCATCGAGCCGATCGAGGTGCAGTACGAGGACCTGGCCTCGTCCTATGAGGAAACGGTCGCATCATTGCTTTCCCGGCTGGGGATCACGGGCGACGGTTCCTTGGCGCTCGAGGCGCAGCGGACGCTGCGCCGGCAGGCTGACGATCGCACCGAGGCGATCCTCGCGGCGTACCTCCCGATGCGCGATCACCTCACGCCGAAGGGTGCCGACGTACGCTGGGATGCCTCCGCCAAGCAATTCGCGCTGGACGCCGTTCGACCCGCTCTCGCGCCCGGGGGCCGCTCATGACCGTGCCGTTCGGTTGGCAGCGTTGGGCTGCGGCATCCCTGCTTTCGGGCATGTCCGTGGACGACGTGATCGCCACCATGTCCCGTGAAGGCATCGACCGCGACGCGGCGGCCCAGGCGTGCGATGAGCTGGTGCACAGTCCGGCGTATGCCGCCGGAAGCTGGGCAGCGCAGCGGCTGGGCAAGCTCGAGAGCACGCTCGCCGTCCTGACGACGCTCGACAGCCTGAATGGGCACGCGATCCCGCGGCGCCGGCGCGGCGTGTGCGCCGAGGAGTTCCTGTCGGCCTACTACTCCGTGAATCGTCCGGTCGTCCTGAGCGACGTAACGGACGGCTGGTCGGCGCTCGGGAAATGGAGCCCTGCCTACCTCAAATCGGTCATCGGCGAGCACGAGGTCGAGGTGATGGCAGATCGCAACGACGATCCCGACTACGAGCGACGCGCGGGCACCCACCGCCGGACCATGCCGTTCTCCGATTACGCGGACCTCGTGGCCGACCTCGTCTCGTCCAACGATTACTACCTGGTCGCTAACAACCATCTGCTCGAGCGGGAGTGCGCCCAGCCGTTGTGGCGGGACTTCTCCTGTGACCCGCGATACCTGACGCCGGCGCCGCCAAGTGGCACGACGTTCCTGTGGTTCGGTCCCGGCGGGACGTACACACCGCTTCACCACGACGTGATGAACGTGCTGTTCGTCCAGATCGCCGGACGCAAGGAGTTCACCCTGATCTCGCCGCTGGCTTCGCCGTGCGTGGCCAACAACGTCGGTGTCTACGCGGACGTCGATCCCCGCGACCCCGACCTCACGAGGTTCCCCCGGTTCAAGGGTGCGAGGCCCGTCACGGTGACCGTGAATCCCGGTGAAGCGCTGTTCATCCCGGTTGGCTGGTGGCACGCAGTGACTGCGCTCGACGTGAGCATCAGCCTGACCTTCACCAACTTCGCGCACCAGAACCGGTTCACGTGGCGGCATCCCGACATCCGCTTCTGAGGGCGCGGCCGTGAGCGCAACGCCTCCGGATTACACACAGCTGAGCCACGACGAATTGGCCGAGCTTGCCCAGCACGGTGACCCACAAGCGGGCGCCGAAATCATCTCGCGCGCTCAGGCTGCGCCCGGCGCCGTTTCACCCACGGGGAACGAGGAAATCGGCCCGTCGGAAATGCCCGCCTGGCAGGGCCCCGGGCTCGAGCCTCCTGACTATCGGTCCGGGAAAACTCGGCTGAACCCGGGAGACATCGATCGGCTGGCCGGCTTCAACACGACGGCGCGCATCGGCGACAACCTCGAAGGCCACGAGATCCTCCAGCACGCGTTCCTGGTCACTACGGGACAGTCCACGTCGCGAACCTCGGGGCCAGCCTCGCGCGGCAATCCAAGCATCGCCGTGGATCCGCAACTGCACGACCAGATCGACCGGCTCCAGGTCGCTGCCGGCCTGCACGACAAGGCCCAGCTCGCGACCATGACGCCGACCGAGATCATCGACAAGAACTGTTAGGTATTGACGGACGCAGGCGTGGAGCGCAGTCAGGTCGAGATGATTAGGCGCGAAGCACTGGCGCACGCCGCGAAGATCTATACGCAACAGGCGGGCAGCGGGGGACGGGGCGCCGCCGGTTCTGTGAGCGGCGCGGCGGCAGGTGGCGCCGGTCCGGCCATAGGTGGCGTGGGGGTTGGTGGTGGTGCGGGTGCGGGAGCGGGAGGTAGCGCGGTTGGTGGTGGCGCGATTGGCGCGGGCGGCGGCGCGCTCGGTGGTGCCGCGGGCGGTCTCGTATCAGTCGCGGGGGGCGCGGCTGTTAAGGGCCTTATCGGCGGCGCTCTTGGTGCGGCCGGTGCAGCGGGCGCCGCTGCCGTCGCCACCGAGGGTGCAACGACGCCGACGCCGCCCACAACGGGCGGAACTCCCGAGGTTCCGACGCCTTCTGGTCCGGAGGCGCCCACGTTGGCTGGCTCCGAGACTCCCACGCCTTCTGGTCCCGAGATTCCCACGCCAGCTGGATCCGAGATTCCCACGCCCGCTGGGTCTCCGACCCCCACTCCCGGGCAGGAGCAGGCGCCGACGCCCACGCCGGATGGGTCAGGGATTCCCACGCCGCCAGGACCGGACGCGCCGACGCCGGCCGGCGCTGAGGTTCCCACTCCGGCGGGATCGGAGGTTCCTACGCCGTCGGGACCCGAGGCTCCCACACCCACCGCGGCGCCAACCCCGATTTCCGCGGCAACGCCGACGCCCGCGGGCGTGGAGACCCCTACGCCGGTACCGACGCCACAGGCGCTTGTTCCGACACCTACGCCCGCTCCGAGTGGCGAGACGGTGGTCGTGCCCGGCCAAATCTCGCAGCCGACGCCATATGCCGGACCGCCCACTCCTACACCGACGCCGACTTCGGCTGATCCGACGCCGGCACCCACGCCGGGTGAGGCGACGCCGGCGGAGCCTGCGCCTGCTCCGACTCCGACTCCAACTCCGACTCCTGCGCCGACGCCGACTCCCGCGCCTGCCCCGACGCCAGCGCCGAGTGAACCGACGCCTGCGCCTCCCCCGACGCCGGCGCCAACGCCTGCGCCGTCACCGACGCCTGCGCCGACACCGACTCCCGCGCCTTCCGGGCTGCCAGCGCCGAGTGAACCGACGCCTGCGCCTCCCCCGACGCCGACACCGACTCCCGCGCCGACACCGACGCCGAGTGAGCCCACGCCTGCACCTACCCCGACGCCCGCGCCAACGCCTGCGCCGACCCCGACGCCGAGTGAGCCCACGCCTGCACCTACCCCGACGCCCGCGCCAACGCCTGCGCCGACCCCGACGCCTGCGCCGACACCGACTCCCGCGCCGACACCGACTCCCGCGCCAACACCTAGTGAGCCCACGCCTGCGCCTACCCCGACGCCTGCTCCGACACCGACTCCCGCGCCGACGCCAACGCCGAGTGAACCGACTCCTGCGCCGACACCGACTCCTGCGCCGACACCGACTCCTGCGCCGACACCGACTCCTGCGCCGACACCGACTCCTGCGCCGACACCGACTCCTGCGCCGACGCCGACGCCGAGTGAGCCGACGCCTGCGCCGACCCCGACGCCTGCGCCTACCCCGACGCCAGCGCCCACGCCGACGCCAACTCCCGCGCCGACGCCGACTCCCGCGCCGACGCCGACTCCAGCGCCGACCCCGACTCCCGCGCCGACGCCGACTCCAGCGCCGACCCCGACTCCAACGCCGACGCCAACTCCCGCACCGACTCCCACGCCGACGCCGGCGCCGACGCCGACCCCCACGCCAGCGCCGACCCCCGCGCCGACTCCCACCCCCACGCCGGTTCCGACCCCTCCGCCGACGCCGGCGCCCACGCCGACCCCGGACTTCTAACCGTGGGCGGCCACCTTCGCGGACGGTTGCAGGACCTCGGGGCGTCGGGCCGTCATCTGAGCGCTGTGGGATACACGGGACGTACCGGCTCGAGCGCAGCACGCCGCGGCGGGATCGGGCCGCTCGAGCTGGGGTCTCGGCGGCCGCCGGACCTTCACTGGCACGCACCCGCGGTGGACAAAGCGGCTCGGGCGGCGCTGAACCGCCAGAAGCCGTGCGTACTCTGGTTCACCGGGCTCTCCGGGGCGGGTAAGTCGACGATCGCGAATCTGACCGAGCGTCAGCTGCACGAGCTGGGTCGGCACACCTATCTGTTGGACGGAGACAACGTCCGTCACGGCCTCAACGCGGACCTCGGGTTCTCCGATTCGGACCGGGTCGAGAACATCCGGAGGATCGCGGAGGTGGCGAAGTTGATGATCGACGCCGGCCTGATCGTGCTCGCGTGTTCATATCGCCGTTCCGCCAGGACCGGCAAATGCCCGCGAACGGTTCGGGGAGGGAGAGTTCATCGAGATCTTCGTGGACACGCCGCTGGCGGTCGCGGAGCGGCGGGACCCGAAGGGGCTCTATGCGAAGGCGCGCCGGGGTGAGCTCGCAAACTTCACCGGCATCGACTCACCGTACGAGCCTCCGGAGAGACCAGAGGTGCGGATCGACACCACGGCGATATCCGCCGAGGACGCTGTAGAACTGATTGTCGATGAGCTTCGCAGGCCTGTCAGGCGGCGAGCCATCGCGACCACTCTCTGACCTGGAAGGATGACCCCGCTCATGCTCATGACTCGTGGATCCACTCCTGATACGGCCGGATTGGCCGACGACGACGATTTCCTGCTCGAGCGTCTCAGCCGCCTGGTCAACGAGGTCGACCCGAATCCGGTGGAGGTGATCGAGAATGCGCGCGGCGCGTTCAGGTCCGGCGCAAAGATTTCACAGCCCCCTGGCGAGGCGGGGCTGTGATCCAGTCGGGGCCTCCTCGACCTGACGGAGCTGCTCGGCCCAACGAGTCAGCTGGAGACGCTGGCAAGTGGGGCAGCAGCCGACGTGGTGGGTGTGACCGCACGGCCGCGATATGGCAGAGCGGGCGATCGGCCGTGCGGTGCTTCGGCCCTGGCGACGAAGGTTGACGTTCATACCGCCTGACCTTGGACGGCGAGTGTGGTCCGGCAGGGCTCGGACAGGCTCCACAGCCGCTTGAGGTCGTGCGCGGCTGCTTCCTCCCGATCCAGCGCCGCACGGTATGCGAGGTAGGCGACCGACCGGCCCGCGCCGGTGCTCCGCCACCAGGCCTTCAGCGCTGCCTCGCTCTCACTCTCGGCGCTGAACCACGCGAGGTATGCGTCGTCAAGCAGGCGGACGCCGATGGCGGCCACCTCCGTGTTGGGATTGTCGGTCATCTGCATCTCCTTGGTCATGCGGTCATGAGGTCGAGCGAGCCCTGACGGTCGAGCTCGTGGCGTAACCGCTCGAGCGCTCGCTGACGGGTCGGGCCGATACTTCCGATCGGCATGTCAAGGGCGGCTGCGATCTCCTCGTAGGGCGGTCGCGGATCCGCGACGAGCAGGCGGAGCAACGCCTGATCGCGTGCGCTCAGGCAGCCGAAGCCGCGCCAGAGAGCGTCGTCCCGCTCCAACTCGAAGATGGCGTCACCGGGCGCCGGGTCACCGGACTCGCATTCGGGCGCGTCCTCGCCGAACGGGGTGGCACGTCCGTGCTCGCGAAGCGTGCGCAGGCATTCCCGCCGAGCGGTCGTGGCCAGCCAGGCCCCTACGCGTGCCGGCTCGTGGAGCCGTCCGAGATGCTCGAACAGCCGCAGCCAGGTCGCTTGCACCACATCGGCGGCGTCGGCATCGCACAGCCGGTGGGCGCGCGCGACGGCCCATAGGAGCCCGACGAACTCCTGCACGAGCGCATTCCACGCGCCTTGTTCGCCGGCGGCCGCCGCGTCCACCAGCCCGGCGACGGCCTCACCGCTTCGGCGTTTGGGCAGGCGGCGTGCCGTGCCGGGCGCCGCGAGATCGACGGTCATGGGGGTTACCTCTTCTCTCAGGTGAGTACGGATAGGCCCGCGGGGCCGCGCTTCAGCGCGCGGCCCGGGGCTTGGCAGCGGCGAATGGACGCCGCTTGAGGATTCGCAGCCGGCGGAGTCGGAGCCGGAACCCGCGGCATGTCCGTCGGGGTAGTGCGTCTGCGCGAAGTTCTGCGATGCGTGCGTCCGCCAGCTGCCTTGCGAGGTGGTGATTGATGTGCATGGGGACCTCCTGGTTGGCATGAGCGAACGATCGGCTCACGCGGTCACGAGGCGCTCACCGTCGCTCACCAACCGGGCACGGTTCGCTCACAAAGTCCCGATGTGGCTGCCGACTCGTGGCTGCCGGCCCTTTGCACCGGCCAGGGGCGGGTGTTACCGTTCCCAACGTGGGGGCCGCACTCCGGGTGGGCATACTCGGTCCGTTTGAGCTGCACGTAGCCGGCGGGAAGCCGGTGGGGCTCGGCGGGCTACGGCAGCGCGCGCTGTTCGCGATCCTCGCGCTGCGCGCCAACGAGGTGGTGGCGATCGATCGCCTGATCGATGATCTCTGGGGCGAGAACCCGCCTTCGACGGCGACCCACACGGTCCAGGTGTTCGTCTCCCGGCTGCGGCGTGCGCTGGGCCCCGCCAGCGATCGGCTCGCCACGGTGCCGCCGGGATATCGCCTGAGCATCGAACCGACGGAGCTCGACGCCGATCGTGCCGACCAGCTCTACGGCGAGGCACGGGCGGCGACCGCTGCCAAGCGCCCCGCCGACGCCGCGACGAAGCTCCAGCAGGCGCTCGCGCTGTGGCGGGGGGCTCCACTGGCTGACCTCACCTACGAGTCTTTCGCGCAGGGCGCGATCGCTCAGCTCGAAGAGCTGCGTGTCAACTGCCGGGAAGAGCTGGTCGAAGCGCAGCTGGCGTTGGGCCGCCACGCCGGCGTGGTGCAGGATCTCGAGGCACTGATCGCCGAACATCCCCTCAGGGAGCGACCGCGTGGGCAGCTGATGCTGGCGCTATACCGGTGCGGCCGGCAGGCCGAGGCGCTAGACGCTTACCAGCAGGCGCGGCACATGCTGGTCGAGAAGCTTGGGATCGAACCGAGCACTGAGTTGCGAGAACTCGAGCACGGGATTCTCCGACAGGATCCGTCGCTTTCAGCCCCGGCACCAACCGACGACCCACGACCCACTGCGACTGACACCGGCATACCAGCGGACACCTTGCCGGACACGGACCGGGCGATGGCGACAGTCCTCGGGCAGCACGACAAGCGCCCGGCGACAGCGCCGCCGAGGACGACCTCAGGTGCCTTCATTGGCCGCGTCGGTTGCCTGGAGCGGCTGCGCTCGCGCTGGCATGAGAGCAAGGCCGGACGGACCAACGTCATCTGGCTCGTGGGTGAAGCGGGCATCGGTAAGACTCGACTCGCCACTCAGTTCGCCGAGGAAGTGGAGGCCGACGGGGGTGTCGCGCTATACGGGCGTGCCGACGTCGAGACCCTGCTCCCCTACCAGCCGCTCGCCGAGGTCCTTGACGATCTGATCTCGCACGCGGGGTCGCGGCTGATCGAAGCGCTGGAGCGCGATCTCGAAACGTTGAGCAGACCGTTCCCGAACCTCAGGCGCTATACGCCGGCCGTCCCGGTGGCCGAGGACCAGGAGACGATGCGCTACCAGGTGTTCGAGGCGGTGGTTTCGGTGCTCGTGGGCGCCTCTGCGGACCCCCCATTGCTCGTCGTGCTAGACGATCTGCAATGGGCGGATCAACCGACCCTGCTGCTTCTGCGTCACGTGCTCCGCCGAGCCGAAGGAGCTCGTCTCCTCGTAGTGGGGACGTTCCGCCCCGATGAGCCGAACCAGGCGCTGGCCACGCTGTTGGCCGATCTCCGCCGTGAGCGCTTTTACGATCGCCTGAGTCTGGAAGGCCTCGACGAGGCGGCGACGGGCAAGCTCGTCGTCGAGCGCGCCAGCATCGAGACCACGCCGGCATTCATCCGCCGGCTGCACGCGCAGACGGACGGAAACCCTTTCTTCATCGAGGAGACGCTTCGAGCGCTGGCCGAGTCGCGCCTGGCCGAGCGAGGAGTCGTGGATCAGGACGCTCTCGAGGCGCTCGGTGTACCTGAGGGGGTGGCCGAGGTGATCACGCGCCGCATCGACCAGCTCTCGCCACTCGCCCGGGAGCTGCTTGTCGTCGCCTCGGTCGTCGGTTTCTCCTTCAACCTTCGCTTCGTCGAGGACGTCATCCGCTCGGAGCGCCCTGACCTCGACCGGGAGCTCGACACGGCCAGCGGGGACGGCATCGCCGCGGCCGCCGACGACGTCCTCACCTCCGGTCTGGCCAGCGAGGTGCCCGAGCAGTTCGAGGTGCTGACCTTCACGCACGCGCTGGTCCGCGAGGTTCTGTACGCAAGCCTGACGAGCGGCCGGCGGGTTCGATTGCACCACCGCGTCGCAGAGGTACTCGAGAGGCTGGCCGGCCGCGCCGAGATCAACCCGGCCGAGCTCGCACACCACTTCCTCGAGGCGAGAGCGCTGGCTGGACCGGAGCCCGCGCGGCGATACGCGATCGCGGCCGGTCGCCAGGCGGCGGAGCAGTTCGCCTACGAGGAGGCCGCGCAGCACCTGCGCCGTGCGCTCGACCTGTTCGAGGACGAGGACGAAGCGGGCCGCTGCGACGTCCTACTGGCACTCGGTCGCGTGCAATGGCACATGGGCGACGAGGCGGCGCGCAAGACGTTCTTGGCGGCGGCGGAAAGCGCCGAGCGGCGTGGCGATGCCGACCAGCTCGCCCGCGCCGCGGTCGGGTTCGGAGAGCGCTACTTCGAGATCACTTACCTTGGTGGCACGGAATATCGAAACCTGCTGGAGAAGGCGATCGCCGCGATGCCTCGCAAGGACAGCGCCCGCCGAGCCATTCTCCTTTCTCGGCTTGCCGTCACTCTTGGGTTCCCCAACCACAACCAACGCGCTCAGGAGCTCGCCGGCGAGGCGGTTGACATGGCGCGCCGGCTGGGTGACGAGAGACCCCTGGTGGCAGCGCTGATCGCCCGTCACATCACCTTGCTCGATGTTCGGCACCTCGCGGAGCGTCTCACCGTCAGTAAAGAGCTGGCCTCGCTCACAGGCGGGCACGAGGAGCTCGCGGCCGAGAGCCATTACTGGCGCATGTACAACCTGCTCGAGGTCGGTGAGCTCGAGACGGCGCGCCGGGAACATGCCGAGCTCGCCAGGCTTGCCGACAAACTCGGCCAGCCCCTGCTGCGTTCGCTCGCGTACGGAGCGAGTGGTCTGTGGGCTGAGCTTGACGGCGAGGACGAGCAGGCAGAGCGCTGGGCCGAGGAATCGTTGCGCCAGGCGAAGATCGCCCACACCGGCGATGCGATGAGCTCGTGGGGGTCACAGATGTTTGCTCTGCGGCGACGCCAGGGACGAGCGGGCGAGATGGTGTCTGTCGCCGAATCGAATCTCGCCGCCGGTGGTCGCCCGCTCGGATGGCTGAGCGCGCTCGGTGTCCTGCGATTGGAGACGGGTGATCAGGCGGCGGCTCGGACCGCATACGAAGGAGAGATGGCCAAGGGTGCAGCCGACCTGCCTCGTGGGATGTTCTGGCTCACGCGAATGGCGCTACTCAGCGAGCTGTGTGCTGGCTTGGGCGAGGGTGACGGCGCGGCTCAGCTGTACGCGGAACTGCTGCCACACGCCGGCCGAAACGTCGTCGTTGCCTATTGCAGTTTCTGGGGCCCGGTCGACGCATACCTCGCGCGCCTCGCCGAGACGTTTGGCGGCGCTGCGCTGGCCAAGCAGCACGCAGGCGCCGCGCTCGAGCAAGCGGTCGCGATGGGGGCACCGATCATCGTGAGCGAGCTGCAGCGTCGCCGCTCGGACATGGGCGTCGCCGGTTAGAGCACGTCGCGCAGACGCGGCGGCCGGAGCCCGACCGACGGTCCAGGCTCAAAGTACGGCGCTGCGTTGCGCGAATGCCGAAGGTTGCTGCTCGCGTCATAAACCCAACGCCGGACCCGGTTTACGCCACCGAGAGGACGATGCTCCCAGCGGCTGTGCCAGGGGGTGAAAATCAGGTTCTCGCCGAAGTTCCTGCGGTGCTGGAGGGTGAAAATCTGGTGGCTGATCCGAATCGTGGCGACCTTGCGAAACGGAGCATCCTGCTCGCTCCAAGGGACCATCGGATTCTCAATCGGCATCGCGTACTCATCGGCCTGGCACTGAACCAGGAAATCGAATTCGAACTGAGCGTCCTGAGGCCTGAGAGCATCCTGCATCGCGTCCTCGAGCGAGTCCCAATCGCTGGGCCTCGTGCCCATGGATCCCACCTGCCGGGCGGGCCGGACCAGGTACTTCACAGCACGGTTCCCCAACGCGTACGGCGTCTCGCTCCAGAATGTGACGTCGAGCGGATTGTCAGGCTTCGTCGACAGCATCTGCCGGAGTATGCATGCGCTGCGGGGGTCCCGTACAGCGAATTCGAGTAAGCGAAGCTTGCTCACGATGGGCAGTCCGAGAATCGAACCGGTCGCGCTGATGACCTTCGCGAAGTGAGCAATACGTGTAGCGTCCGCCAGGAAGAAGTTCTCGTGATTGACCAGGATGAAGTCCTGCGTGGTCGCCCAGCGCTCGTGCGGCAGGATCTTCTCTCCCTCGACTCCCAGGAGCTTGATCGCGACGCCCTGGGCGTCCGCTCTGGCGTCGCTGCGTAGTATCGGTTGGCTGGCCGAGAAGCGAACCCATGCGGCGTAGGTCTTCGTGTCCTTGACGTCGAACACGCCGAAGCGCAGGCCCTCGGGGACGTTCTCCACGATGAACTCGGCCTTGACACAGGCATGTGACTTCGGGTGCTGTCCCCGCATCAGCGGCCGGTCAGCGACGTAGGTGCGGTGCATCACCTTGGACACCGCCGCGACGATCTCGTCGATGGCGGCGGGTTCCTGCGGTGGGATGTCCTCGAGCTTGGAAGGTCGGGACGGCCGGCTGGAGAGCCGCTCGAGCGCAGCTAGTCCGGGCATGAACAGATACTCACACCCCTTTGTCAGCACGAGGCGTTCGTCTCGGGTAACGAAGAAGGGTGTCTCGCCGCCGATCGCCAGTTTGGCGTCAGCCTGCGTGCCGAGGAGAAAATCGCGGCTGTCGCCCAGTCCGATCGCGCTTCCGTCGTTCAACCACTGTCCCAGGACCACTTCGAACTGTCGCTCGAAGTCGGTGTTGAAGCAGATGAAGATCAGGCCTCGCTCCTGGGCGTCGGTACCGGCCTCGCCTTCATCGGCCTCGCCATCCCAGGCACCCTCGTATGGTGGGCCGTAGGGCATGCCCCGCCGGATGATGCGGTGGCGAGCGGTCTCTTGATGATCGCGACCGAGCAGGTCGCGCGGGTTGGCGCGGCGGATGTGTGCACCGAGCGGACAGTCGACCCCGTGAGGGTCGTCCCCGTAGCGGAAGTTGTTGTCGGCAGGCCCGCTGATGCTCCTGCTCACGCCGGGCTCCTGGCGCGGGCCGGGATCGAGCTCGAGCGCTGTGCCACGTTGCCAGCGCCCCACGATCTTCGCAGCCATCAGGGCGAACTCTTCCTTGTCGGTGAGCGGGGGTGCCAGACCGCTCCACTCAGCCCGCGCATACCGTCGCGCTTCGGCTGCGACGACACGCCGGAACCGGGCGACGTTCTGCTCGAGCTTGCGATAGACCATGAAGGAGCCGTCGTATAAGAGCGACGCGGTTATGTCGGGCACGGTCTCGCCGTCCTCGTTGGGGTGACCGAGGATGAACTCGCCCACCTTGATATCGCGCCAAAACCCGGTCACGGGCTCGGGAACGCCCTGGCCGGGCGGATTGTTCGTCATACCCTCGACCGCGGGCTGGCCGAACCCGTCCGTAAACCCGAAGTGCTCGCGCGGGGCGGGCTCGCGGTCACGGCCCCGGAGAGCCTCGACGTCCTGACGGTGCACGGGGCGTGCCCCGTGGTCTCGGAGTCGTGCTTCGAGCCATCCGCGTGCGCGCCTCAGCTTGGGAAAGCGCCACTCAAAGTCATCGTCGGTCCACGGCTCCTCGCTCGTGGCGAGGAGGACCACAATGTCGGTCTCGCCGTTGCCGAATTCGTCCTCCCACTCCTCGGGATTGTCACCGAGCTGAATCCGCGCTCGCTGTCGGATCGGCTCCTGGAAGGCGGGGGGCAGCTCGGCGAGGACTGATTCGTCGACGCCCAGCTTCTTGAGGCCGGAGTAGGTGAGCGCGACGTTGAGCGCGATGACCGGGGTAGCGGTCCGCGTCCACGGGAGCGCGTTGGTGACCTCCGGCAGCAGGGTGCGAAGGAGCGCACGGCCCCTTATCCCCTCGGGGCGGCGGTCCGAGAGGTGCACGAAGTAATGACTGCCGGCCGCAAAGTTGTAGCCGCGCAGGATGTTGCCCTGGATGTCGCCGAAGTTCAGATCCCCCACGTTGCCGACTCCTTCAAATAGGCCGCCTGCAGCTGGGCGTTGGCCGCTCCGGAGGCAAGCGCCGGCTGCTTGCGGAGCACGAATTCAGCGAGCTTGGTGCGCACTTCGAGAGCGTTCATGATCTCTGCCGGGGTGAGATCGGGAAACGCCGCGAAATACAGGTCAACCTCGATCTGGCTGACTCGGAGGTACTTCACGAACGCATCGACGTCATCGAGCCCGGGAAAGCCCCAACAGTGGCTCCACACCGCCTGGCACTCGGGTCGCATATGCGCGACGAGGCTGCGGAAGAACGACTCGGGAAGTCGATCGACCCGATAAGCGGGCGGAGTGAGATCCGCGCTGAAGAGCAAATAGTCCGACCCGAGGCGCGTCGGCCACCTCGGCGCTCCGTCGTATCCGAGACGCACGCCGTCGATCACTACCCATCGAGCGAAGTGCACGTCGGAGATCCTCGCCAACGGACTCCGCGAGCCGCGGGGAAGAGAACGGAGGAGGTTTCGGCAGCTTTCGGTGCGCTTGGGCAGGATTGGCGTCATGACCATGACCGCGTAGGAGCCTCCACGCCGGTTTGGGGGAGGGAGGCCAAGCGCCGCCGCTGCCTTGCTGCGGATCGCGGCCGCGATCGAACCGGGATTGATCACAACTCCCCCTGCATGTCGGTGACAAGCAGCCGGAGGCGCTCGGCGAATTCGTCCGGGGTGAGTGCCGGACCTTCTTGGCGCAGTTCCACGATGGCCTGTAGGATCGCTAACGCCGCCGTCACGATCTCGACGCTAGCGTCGGGATACCGCGCGTAGTAATGGTCGACGGGATACTCGTTGGCCAGGATGTAGCGCTTGAAGGGACCCAGGGGCAGGCGGCAGGGAAAGCCGTATGAAGTGCCCCAGAAGGCGCGCATCCTGCCCGGAATGAGCTTGACGAACAAGTCGATGTACGACCCGAACGATCCGTTGTAGTTACTCTCGAACAACTGGAGCGGCTGGCGGATGTAATCGCGAGGCTGCCCATGATTGTGAAACTCCCGGATCACGGTGAAGCGCGCGAAGTGGATGACCCCGAGGCCCGCGACGCCGGTGGGGTTCCCGCGTCGTCCGATGACGAACACCAGCGCCTGAACGTACCTTCCCCCGGGTCGCAGCAGGGAGAACACCGTCATCGGAATCGCGCGGCCGTAGCGGGCGACGCCGTCGGCTACAGGTTGTCCCTGGCTTTGTTGAGTCGTGGACACTTGATCGCGAAGGGTTCGATGTCAACCCTAACGAGCGCGTCCGGTGGCGTCTAGATACATCGTTGAAATCATCCCGCCCCACTTGCAGCGGCGACGTGCCGACGGTAAGGTCGGAAAATGCCCGAGGCGATTTGCCGAGGCGACGTGGTGCTCGTCGACGAGCTGGGTCAGGGGCTGGTCTCTGCCTCGATAGCCCTTGGCGAGGTGCTGCGGTACGGATGCGCGAGTCCCTACACGCAGTGGACTCACACCGCGATCGTCTACGACGCGTCGTTCCAAGACCCCGCGGATGTCTCGATCGTCGAAGCGCGCGCATCTACGCGCGTACACAAGACTTCCCTCTCGAAGTACGCGAACCACTACGCGATCGTGCACACCAAAGTCGACGACAGCGACTGGCTCGAGGTCAAACACTTCCTCGACAACGTGTTGGAGAAGCGTGAGAGATATGACTATGTCGCCTACGCGGGCCTCCTCCTCTACGACTTGTTTGCGAGCAACGTCTGCATCCAGCGCGCCGGAACCGCGACTTGCTCAGGACTCGTGGCGGATGCCTTGACGCGTGCCGGGTACATCTGGACTCGGCCGCCGTATGCAACGACCCCCGCCAACATCGCGGCCGACCTCGACACTCAGTATCACCGCGCGATGACGTCATGCGTCGTCGATCAGGGGCAGACGACGCCGCGCGGTCGGCTGCGTCAGGTGCGCGGCCTGCTCGGCTGGCCCGGCCACTGAACCGGGGCCCATCGCGCCGCGGACATAGGCCGGTATCAGCCGCTGGTCCGGCGGACTCTTACTGCGCGTAAGTTCAGCGCGGACCGACCGTCCGCCCATTGCGAAAGGACAACGATGTTCAACTCGAAGGCCATCGCCGAGACTGCGGTCGAGGCGAGGGGCGGGAGCGCAGGTGGTGGGACGATCGAGAGCGAAAGCGGCCCGGGCACGGAGACGCTCTCGCCTCCCACGGCGCCGGGTCTCGGGGACGCGCCGGACATGAGTTCGCATGCCCCCCGCCGCTCCAGGCGCTCAGGGAAGGGTCGCGCTCTGATCGTCGGTGGCGTCGTCACGGCTCTGTTGCTGATCGGCGGCGTGGTGGTCGTGATCTCCAGGCCGAGTTCGGGACCGAAGCACAAGGCGAGGCCTCACATCGCGCCGGCCGTCCTGACCCCGGTGCAGATCGCGGCGATGGGCAAGGACTCCACGGTGGAGGTCGTCGCCTATGGCGATCCCGGCTCGCCGCTCGTTCAGCTGGGCGGTGGAAGCACGATTCTCGACTCGGGCAGCGCGTGGGTGTACGACGCGGCCGAGGGTCTGGTCGTGACCAACGCCCATGTCGTGGCCGAGGCTAAGACGGTCGAGGTCGGCTTCAACCAGTCGACTCTCACCGACGCGACGATCGTCGGGGTCGATCTCAAGCACGATGTCGCGGTGCTGCGGGTGCCCCCGGGACAACTCGCAGGCCTGAGGACGCTGCCGCGGGCGAACCCGGCGAGCATCCAGCAGGGGGAGACGGCGTACGCGCTCGGGTTCGAGGGCGACGGGAACGCGAACTTCCTCGACGCGCCGTTCCAGCTGACGACGGGGTCCGTCTCGGCGGTGTCCGGCGTGAGCATCACCGTCAATGCGGACCCGCTGGACGAGCCGAACGACAACGCCGGACTGTTCGAGTCGAACTTGATCCAGACCGACGCCGCGATCAACCCGGGCAACTCGGGTGGACCGTTGGTGAACAACAAGGGTCAGCTGATCGGCATGAACAGCGCAGCCAACGCGTCGGCGCATACCCAGGGATACGCGGAATCGGTCGTGCAGCTTGACTCGATCGTCCCGCAGCTCGTCCAGGGCCAATCACAGGACTGGGCCGGGTTCGGGGCCATCCCGATCCCGCCGGACCTTGCCAGCAAGTGGGGCGTGACGGGCGGGCTGATCATCGCTTCGGTCACCCAGGGCACGCCGGCGGACCAGGCTGGCATGACGAAGCTCCTGGCGGACGCGACGAGCGCCGGTGACTTCATCGTCGTCTACAAGATCAACGGACAGGACATCACCACCGAGCAGGAGTACGTGGACGCGCTGAGCCAGCTGCAGAGCGGCGAGAGCTTCAGCGTGAACCTCGTCGCGGTGGACTCTCAGGGCAACACCATTTCGGGCACGGACGGCACGTTGAACCTGACGGCTCCGTAAGAGGAGCGCTGTCGAACGAGCGCCCCGCCATTGGCGGGGCGCTCACGCGTGTACGTCCGGCATGCGGTCAGTGCGGCTCGCCGACTGCTGCAGCGGGAAACAATCATCTGGTGCCGTCTATCTGCGGAGCCGCATTGCAGTAAAAGGGACCGGGCTAGTCAGCTTGGAGCCTCGATCGCGCTGCCAGTTGGACATCGGCCACCTCAGCCCAGTCGGCTGCGAGGCGCTCAAGTCGCGGACGGACACCCAAGGCTCCGGTCGCGACGCGCATCGCGGCAAACGTGCGGAGCTCGGGCTCGGAGTCCCACAGACAGCCCGGGGCGGTTTCTTCTGCGAAGGCGGGGTCGGTCGCGGCCATCGTGCGCGCGACATCGCTCCGCACGTAGGACCACGGAACGCTATTGAAGATCGAGATGAGCTCGCCATAGGGGCCTTGATCGGGATTCCGACAGAGCGCATGCAACAGAGAGGAGACGATCGAGGGATTGCTCGTGTCCGGATCGAGGAGGTCACGACACAGGCACTCGCGAATCATCGGGATGTCCGGGGGAATGGCATGGTCGCCGAGGGCGTCCGCCGCGGCCCACCGACGAGATTTCTGATCTGACTCGAACCATTGACGCACGAGTGGGCGGGTCTGCTCATAAGGCAGCAACCGCAAAGCGTGGCTCATGTACCGGCGCAGCCGACCCGGGGTTGTCTCGTCGCAAAGCTCTGCCGCGAACTGGAACGCTTCCAGTCTTTGCTGATACGCAAGCGCGTCAATCGCGGGCCCTCGCATGGGAAGCGACTGATGGGCCGCCGCCGTGATCATGAGCCGAATATCTGAGTCGCCTCTTCGCTCTCGGAGAATCGTCGCGACGAGGTGGTGCTGGTGTCCGAGGGCTAGCAGTTGCTTTGTGCTGAGCTGGGCCAGCTGCGCGCGGACCGAGGCCCCGGAGGCGCCGCCGCGTTCGACATCGCGCTTGGCACTGCGGGACTCTTCCAGAGCGTCCGCGATCACTTGGTGCTTCGCCGCCCAGAGGGACCACGGTGGCGATCCTGTGTCGTCGTCCCAGATTCCCCCCCATCTCGTCCATCGCGGAAAGCAACCGCGTGGGGGAAGGAAACCGTGTGCACAGCACCGCTCCCAGCTCTTCAACCGTGGAATGCCAGGTTGGCATCTTGAATGTGCGTTCGGAGTCCTCGTCCAATAACTGCCAGAGCACGTGGGGCCAACGCAGCCCGCTCGCCATGTAATCGACGAGCGCATGTTGCGCACGACGGTTGCCGCGTACAGCCATCCGGATCAGGACGTCCAACGGCAGCTCCGAGCCGTCGGCCCAATCGCCGGTCGTCGGTTCGTGAGCAACGACGAGTCGCTCAACGGCCGCCGTATCGGCTCCAATGGCCATGAGCAGAACGGCGTAATAGTCCGCGCGCGAGTCGAGCGCACTCGCACGTGGGTCACGATCGACACAGTCGAGCGCGAGCTCGATCACCTGATCGGCAGGCGCGGAGAGCGCCCGTAAGAACCCTTGGCCCAGGCCCAGCTCTAGTTGCCCTAGCAGACACCCCGACGTTGTCTGATTGCCGAGGCTCTCCACAGCCCAGATAATCCCCGCGCTAGGTCACAGAATCCAGTCGAACC
>CAWKHK010000011.1:0-11930 GCA_963849425.1 uncultured Solirubrobacteraceae bacterium
GCGGTACGAATGGGATCCTGAGCGAGAACGTGGACGGCGAGGTGCTCGTCTACGACCAAACACGAGACGTGGCGTTCCGGCTGAACCAGACCGCTGCTCTCGTGTGGCGTAGTTGTGACGGCGAGCGCACGTTGGCGGAGCTCGTCGCGGTCGTCGCCGAAGAGTTCGGAGAGACGGTCGACGAGGACGTGGTCCTGATGGCGCTCGACACGCTCTCGGAGCATGGTCTGATCGCCTCCGGTTATGACGAGCGTGGAGGCAGTGCGGTCGCCCTTAGCCGGCGACGTTTCTTTCGCCGAGCGGGCATCGCCAGTGGCGTGGCGTTGGCTGCACCCGTCGTATACAGCTTGGCCGTCCCGGCGGCTGCCGCGGCGCAGTCGCCATACGGCTAGGTTTACCCGGTCTGACCGAGGCCGCGATGCATCCGGCTCGCCGCGTGGTCGTCATCGCGAGGCCGGTCGGACAGCTGGGTAACCGCCTCGTCTTGTTCGCCCACTTTATTGCCGCTGCGGTCGAGCACGACCTGCTGATTATGAACCCAGCGTTCAACGAATACGCGCACCTGTTCCCCTCCACCGCGGATGACGTTCTCTGTCGCTTCCCGCCCGGGGATTGCTTACCGCCGCAGGCGGGCGCGCGCGAAGCGATGCGGGAGGCCGCGCGAGCCGGAGCTGATGCCCTGCATCGTCTCCAGGTGTCAGGGCGGGACGTGGGTCTGATCAGGCTCGAAGACGACGAGTGCCTGGACCTCAACAGCGAAGCTTTTCTCGGCATGGTGAGCAGACACCCGGTTCTCTTGATCGAGGGTTGGTTCTTTCGTAACCAGCGCAACTGTGAGCGCCACCAGGATTCGATCCGCCGGTTCTTGACCCCCCATCCTCTGACACTCGATCGAGCCCGAGAGCCAATTGACAGGGCCAGGGCTTCCGGAAAGCTCGTCGTCGAGTCCACGTGCGCAGAGGAGACTACGAGCGGCACGCGGGAGGGAGGTTCTTCTTTTCACACACCGACTACGGCCGGATGATCAGCGGACTGCAGCGAGGCCCGGACGGACAGGACGTCGCGTTCTTCGTCTGCTCGGACGAGCCGGTCCCCCCGCAGTTACTGGAGGGCCTGGAGGTGATTTCGAGCAGCGGGCTGCTAATGGAAGATCTCTACGGGTTGGCCGCATGCGACTTCCTGGTCGGCCCACCGAGCACGTTCACGCGGTGGGCGTCGTTTTACGGCGACGTGCCGGTTCACTGGATCGAGAATGTCGAGGACCAGCCTTCCTACGACTCGTTTCACAAGCCCGGGCTCGGGTCCGGGCGAGCGGTGCGGCCCTGGACCGACCCAGCATCAGCCTGACGGCAGCATGGCGCGACCCATGGGTTATGCTCGGCGCGGGGTCGTGGACAGATGAACCGGAACCATATGGGGCGCTTCAGACTTCGGCTGCTCTGTCTCACCGGGTTCTGCGTGGCGCTGTTCGCCGTCGGAGCTGCCGCGAGCGGGAAGGCTGGCCGTGTCGTGCTTCCCAACGCGGTTCCGTCCTGGATCGCTTACTCCACAGACGAAGGACCGGCCGGTAGCTCGGTGACGATCTCCTTCCGCTTGTATCTCGCAGGGCGCGCACCGGCGGCGGAAAAGGCCTTCGCCACCGAAGTCTCCTCCCCTGGTTCGAGACGGTTCCGCCAGTACGTGACTCCCAGCCAATTCTTCCGCCGATTTGGGCCTTCCTCACATGAGGTCCATGTGGTGACAGCGTGGGCACGCGATCACGGGCTGGTGGTCACGGGGGGCACGGCCCATTACTTGGCGCTACGCGGGAGCGCGCCCGCGATCAGCCGTGCGCTGGATACGAGGCTCGATTCCTTCCAGGAGGCGGGCGGGGGAACGCGCGGATACGCACCGGTAAGGGAGGTGTCGGTGCCATCCTCGATCGGGCCCGATGTGCTCGCTGCCGTCGGACTGGACAATGACGCCTACGCTCCCGTCGCGGCTGACCGCTTCGGCGGCATTCGGGTGAGCCCAAAGACGCTGAGCAGTACCGCCGGCGCCTGCTCGTCGTGGTGGGGACAGCACCGAGAGCGGATCCCGCTCGCCTACGGTTTGAGGTCTGCCCCCACCGCGATCTGCGGCTACGGGCCAGCCCAGCTGCGCTCGGCCTACGGCGTCAGCCGCTATACCGGCAGGGGCGCGACCGTCGCGATCGTTCTCGACGGGCACCTCCCGACGATGCTCGAGGACGCCAACCGTTTCTTTGTGGCCCACCACACTCCCGGGTTCGCCCCAGGGCAGTATCGAGAGAACTTCGGACCTGGATTCGCCCACAGTTGCGGGAGCTACGCCGACCTCCCCGAAGAACCGCTGGACGTGGAGACGGTCCACATCATCGCTCCGGATGCCAAGGTGGTGTTCGTCGCGGCGAACTGCGACCAGAGCACGACGGCTTCGCATCTGGACTTTCTTGACGCTGAGACCCGGATTGTCGACCAGCATCTCGCCGACGTCGAGACCGATTCCTTCAGCACCCTGGAGTCCCAATACACGAGCGCGATGACGACTGCGTGGAGCGCCATCTTTGAGCAGGGCGCAGCCGAGGGGATCGGCTTCAACTTCGATTCCGGCGACGGCGGGGATGAGACCAGCAACGACCCGGCTATTTCCCCGATGGTCACCTTCCCAGCCTCCGACCCCTGGGCCACGGCGGTGGGCGGCACGACACTCGAGATCGGGCGCAGTGGGCATGTGGTCGGGGAGCTCGGCTGGGGCGACACCATCGCCCGGGAAAATCGGACCCACACGGGCTACCTGCAAAAGCCGCCTGGCACCTTCGTTGAGGGCTCCACGGGAGGACGCAGTGCGCTGTTCGCCGAGCCGCCGTATCAGCGAGGCGTGGTGCCGGCGCGCCTGGCCACCGCTGGCGGCACACGGCCTCCCCATCGAGAGGTTCCTGACGTCGCCGCCCTGGCCAGTCCAATAACTGGCTGGTTAATTGCCTACACGATGCCCGGCGGTCGCTACCAGCAGATCGTGGAGGGCGGAACCAGCGGCTCCTCCCCGATCATCGCGGCCCTCGAGGCAGACGCTAAACAGGCGAGCGGCCACGCCGTGGGGTTTGCCAACCCCACCCTTTACGCCCTCCGCCACGGCGCGGCAATTCGCGACATCGTCACACCCAGAACACCAGCAATCGCCGCCGCCCCGGCACAGGACTGTTACAACGGCGGAGCCGGGGTGGGGTCGTGCCTCGTTACGCTAGGGCTGGACAGCACCCTGCGGGAGACGCCAGGCTATGACGACGTGACCGGCGTGGGGTCGGCGAGCGCCTATTTCATCAACCGGATGGGACTCCGACGTTAGGTTCCGCGTGCACCTCTACCCCCGCCGAGGGCCTCGCGCACGCGCTTGACCGTCGCGCCCGGGCGGACGTGCGCGCCTGGGGCGAGCTGGGCGACGCGCACCTCCTCGATCAGCCACATCACGTCACTGCGTCCGGCGGCCTGAGCCTCCAGTTCGTGGATCGCGGCCATCCGCTCGCCGTCGGCGACCACGTGGCTCGGCAGCCGCTCCAGGCGCTGCGCCGCAGCGCGCAGGTAGCGCTCGACGTCGCCGAGCCGCGCGAGGCCGGCCGCCGCGAGCATCCCGGGGTACACGAGCCGGCCGAGCTGGCGGGCGACGTCCAGTCGCGCGGGGCCGAAGACGGCGCTCGCCGGGAGCGCGTCGAGCCGCTCGCGGACGGCCCGCGCGGCCTCGAGGATCTGACCGAACGCGCGCAGCACGTCGAGCGTCGTCGGCCGGAGGTCACCGCGGACGTGCTCGCGGAGCGCCGTGAACGCCTCGGCGTCCCACGCCGGCCCGCCGCCGCTTGCGATCAGCGCGTCCAGCGCCGCGTCGGTCGCGTCCTCGATCGTCGCGTCGAGAGTGCCGTGGGGCGCGGCGGCGAGCGCGAGCGTCAGCTGCGGCCCGAGCTGGCCGGTCACCCAGTGGCGCGGCGAGGGAACGGTGAGGCGCAGCAACCGCCGGGTCCCGCGCGCCATCGTCACGGCCTGCTGGGCCGGCGGTCTCGCAGATCCGGATTCCGACTGCGTCGCCTTCGTCGACGAGCGCCGGGAAGCCGCGCAGGCCGCCGGGGAGATCGACCGTGCGCGGCAGCGAATCGATGTCGAAGCCGCGCATTCCATGGCGCGCGAGTGCCGGTACCGCGCGCTCCAGGCGCGCCTTCAGCGCGGCCGCAGCTCATCGCGCAGCGCGTCGAGGGACCGGCCCGACGCGAGCACGGTCCCGTCCTCGTCCTCGACGCAGAAGGTCATCCGCAGGTGCGCGGGGAGGATCGTCGAGCGACCAGTCGCCGGCGCCGATGCGCACGCCGCGCAGCCGTTCGATCGCCTCGGCGAGCACCTCGAGCAGCGGGCCGGAGCGCGGCTTGACGTCGGCCAGCAGCGCGCGCCGCGGTGTCGGGGATCGGCACGAGCGGCGTGCGCAGCGGCTTGGGCAGAGTGCGCAACAGCGCGACGACGAGTTCCTCGCGGAACGCGGGCACGAGCCACTCGAAGTTCGTCTCCCGCACCGACCCGAGCGACGCGAGCGGGATGTGGACCGTGACGCCGTCGGCCGCCGAGCCGGGGTCGAAGCGGTAGGACAGCGCGAGCTCCAGCGAACCCTGCTTCCAGCGCGCCGGCCGGTCACGGTCGTCGGGCGCGACGTCGCCCTCGATCAGACATGTCCATCGGGTAGTCGAGCAG
The DNA here is from genome assembly GCA_963849425.1 of uncultured Solirubrobacteraceae bacterium. Lineage (GTDB taxonomy): Bacteria > Actinomycetota > Thermoleophilia > Solirubrobacterales > Solirubrobacteraceae > Palsa-744. The sequence goes on from CAWKHK010000011.1 coordinate 4,728, forward strand.
CGTCGGTTGGGTCTGGCGCGCCTGCTTCCACCAGCGGTCGAAGTGACGACCGCTCACGACGTCCTCCGGCACCCGCTCCTCGAAGAACGCCGCGCGCGCCGCCTCGCTCGCGAGCAGGTCGCGGCGCCGCGCCCGCGCCTCGAGCACCTCGACCTCCTCGACGCGGCGCTCGTTCTCGCGCATGAACGCGTGATCGCTGGTCCCAATCGCCCTCGACGAGCGCGCGGCGGATGAACAGCTCCCGCGCGGCCGCCGGGTCGATCCGCCCGTACTGGACGGTCCGCGACGCGACGATCGGCGAGGCCGTACAACGTCACCTGCTCGGGCGCGACGACGGCGGCGCGGCGGCGATCCCACCGCGGCTCGCCGTAGGAGCGCTTGACGAGGTGCTCGGCGAGCGGCTCGACCTGCTTGACGTCGACCGCCGCCGCCGTCCTGCCCCACAGCCGCGTCGTCTCGACGAGCTCGGCGACCATCACCCACGTCGGCCCGCGGCGCGCGAGCGCCGAGCCGGGGAAGATCGCGAACTTCGCCCCGCGCGCGCCGGTGTACTCGCGCGTCCGGCCGTCCTTCATGCCCAGGTGCGAGAGCAGCCCGGAGAGGAGCGCGGCGTGGATCTCGGCCCCTCGGCCGGCGCGTCGTTGAGCGTCAGGCCGACCTCGCGCGCCGCGTCCTCGAGCTGGGCGACGAGGTCCTGCCACTCGCGGATGCGCAGGTAGTGCAGAAACTCGGCCTTGCAGCGCTTGCGGACCTGCGAGCGCGAGAGCTCGTCTTCCAGCGACGCGCAGGTAGCGCCACAGGTTCAGGTAGGCGAGGAAGTCCGACGACCGATCGGTGAAGCGGGCGTGGAGCTGGTCGGCCTGGGCGCGCTGCTCGGCGGGGCGCTCGCGTGGATCCTGGATCGACAGCGCGGCGGCGATGACGATCACCTCGCGGGCGCAGCCGAGCTTGTCGGCCTCCAGCACCATGCGACCCAGGCGCGGGTCGATCGGAAGCCGCGCGAGCTTGCGCCCGAGCGGCGTGAGCGGCTCCGCGGCCGACGGATCCAGGGCCCGCAGCTCATGCAGCAGCGCGACGCCGTCGCGGACCTGGCGGCGGTCGGGCGGCTCGAGAAACGGGAACGCCTCGATCTCGCCCAACCCGAGCGCGGCCATCTGGAGGATCACGCTCGCGAGGTTCGTGCGCAGCACCTCCGGGTCGGTGAACTCCGGCCGCGCGTTGAAGTCCTCCTCCGAGTAGAGCCGGACGCAGATCCCGTCGGCGAGGCGGCCGCAGCGGCCCTTGCGCTGGTCGGCCGAGGCCCGCGAGATCGGCTCGACCGGCAGCCGCTGGACCTTGAGCCGCGTGCTGTAGCGGGAGACCCGCGCGAGGCCGGTGTCGACGACGAAGCGGATGCCGGGGACGGTCACCGACGTCTCGGCGACGTTCGTGGCCAGGACGACGCGGCGAGGTCGCCGATTGCGCGCCGCGGCCGAAGACCTTCTGCTGGTCGGCGGCCGCGAGCCGCGAGTACAGCGGCAGGACCTCGACGCCCGGCCCGAGCCGTCCGGTGAGCAGCTCGGCCGCGTCGCGGATCTCCCGCTCCCCGGAGAAGAACGCGAGCACGTCACCGTCGCGCTCGGCGAGCAGCTCCTCGACGGTGTCCGCGAGCGCGTCGAGCAGCTCCTCGTCTTCCCGCGGCGGCCGGTACCGGACCTCGACGGGATAGGTCCGGCCCGAGACCTCGACGATCGGCGCGCCGCCGAAGTGCGCGCTGAAGCGCTCGGGGTCGATCGTCGCGCTCGTGATGATCAGCTTGAGGTCGGGTCGCCGCGGCAGGATGCGGTGCAGGCAGCCGAGCAGGAAGTCGATGTTGAGCGAGCGCTCGTGCGCCTCGTCGACGATCACCGTGTCGTAGCGGCGCAGCAGCGGATCGCGGCGGATCTCGGCCAGCAGCAGGCCGTCGGTGACCAGGCGGACCAAGGTGTCCTCCGAGCCCCGGTCATCGAAGCGGACCGCGTAACCGACGGCGCCGCCGAGCGGCACGTCGAGCTCGTCCGCGATCCGCTGCGCCACGGTGCGCGCCGCGAGCCGTCGCGGCTGGGTGTGGGCGATGGCCCCGCGCACGCCACGCCCGAGCTCGAGGCAGAGCTTGGGCAGCTGGGTCGTCTTGCCCGAGCCGGTCTCCCCGGCCACGACCACGACCTGGTGATCCCGGATCGCGGCGAGCAGGTCATCACGACGCGCGGAAACCGGCAGCTGCGGCGGGTAGGAGACCGCGGGGACCGACGCGCGCCGTCGCTGCACCCGGGCTCGCGCCTCGGCAAGCTGTTGCTCAAAGCGCGCCCGGCCCTGCTCGTCGCCCCGGCGGAGCCGGCGAGCCTGGCGGCGAAGGCGCTGCTCGTCTCGCAGCGTCAGCTCGCGGAGCGCCGCCTCGTCGACGAGCGGGGTACGGACGGCGGTCATGTCCATCGAGGATAGGCTGCTCTGCACCCATACGTGATGGGACTTCAGCCGGGCCAAGGTCAACCGCGAACGCGGCGTCCGATGCCCCAGCTACGCGCCGCGCTACAGCCCGCGCTCGCGGGCGTCCTTGCTCAGCGCCACGGTGAGCGCGGCCGGCTGCAGCCGAGCCTCGAGGTCGCTGATCAACTTACTCTGTCGCTCCGATTCCCGATGGACGGAGTCCTGGAGCGCCTCCACGAGCTGCTCTAGGTGCTCGATTCGGGTTATCAGGTCCGCCGAACCGGCCTCGGTATCCGTAGGTCGAACCTTGCGCCCAGGCGACGCCGACGCGTCCGTCGTGCGGCGGATCTGTCGGATCCGCGCTATGAGCCCCTCTCGCTCGCTCATCGGGTCCCGCCTTTGCGCGGTCGCTTCGACTGAGCCGGGAGGGGCGGATAGCGCTGGCGCTCCTCCTCAGTCATCTGGCGGATGATGAGGTGACCGCTGTCGACCTGTTGACGGACGATGTCCAGCTTCTCTTGCCGTTTCTCCTCGGCGCGTTCTCGTGCCGTCGCCATCAGACAGCTCCGCACAGTGGGTTGGGCATTGCACTTCTCCCTTCGCCGGCGCGGTCACATTCGTTCGCGGGAGATTCGCTGCGTCGGCTCGGTGAACCTCGCGGGCGCCAAGCATCGCCCGCCAATGCTCACCGTATCACGCGCGTAAGCCGTTCTTGGCCCTACCGCCGCGAGTGCGCGGCACAGCAGGCAGGCCGGTGGCCGAGACGACTTTTCGATTCTAACTCCAATGGACTGCTACGGTTACGGCCTCATCGGGGTCCGCTCGGGACTCGCCACCGTGTTTAGCGCTCCAGGTCATCGCTCTTCCAGCTCTCCTCGCCCGCGGCACACTACTCAAGGAGACGGCTATGGCCAGTGGAACCGTGAAGTGGTTCAGCGACCAAAAGGGCTACGGTTTCATCACGCCCGATGAAGGGGGCAAGGACGTGTTCGTGCACCAGACCGCACTGGTCGGCTCTGCCGGGCGCTCCCTTGTCGAGGGCGCTCGGGTCTCATTCGAGGCCGAGGCTGGAACCAAGGGTCCCCAGGCCGTCAACGTGCAGCCGCTCTGATCCTCCGCCCAGACTCCCTATCCACCGTTAGGAGATGCCGGCCGGCCCGCTCCAGTGCCGTCGTGCCTCAGCTTGCCCGACACGCCGTTTGGTCCGCGTAGCTGCCCGTTCGAGTCGTCGCCGGCGGCCGGCGGAACCGGTTTTCGGGGTGTGATCAGCTGCGTCATGCTGGTCCAGCACGCGCTGTCGGTGCAGCGCCACGAGCCGGAGAATGCGGAGATGGGTGTCGGTCAAGGCCGTCTTCCACCGGGCTCCGGGATCGGCATCTCGACGGAAATCGCCTCGGGAAGGGTGTGCGGAGCTTCCTCCGGCTTGAACAGCCGAAAGCCGACCACCGCGTCCAGGCCGGCCAGGGATTGAGGCGGCTCGCCGCACTCAGGGCACGACACAAGGTATGCCGCGGCAGCCCGGGTGAACCGCAGGCGGCAGGTAGGACAGCATACGTTGGTCATCGCCAACCCTTTCTCATCAGATGGCTCGCGTCCGTTAGTCGCGAGACCGTCACCACGGTCGGTTCCTTTTCGGCAGGCTGTCCCCGCGAATGCGCAGACATTGGTTTTGTTGCCGTCGCCACAGCCCAACCGCCTATCTGCCCTTCTGTCCGATCCGTCGCCCGGGAAGCGAGAAGAGCTAGAGGCTCACTGAGCGCACGGCTGACGCTAGCACATTCCGACCGTTGCACCCGGAATTGCAGCCGATGGGCGCGTGCGCCGTCCGACCTACGGCTCAGGAACGCGGAAACTTGCCATAAGGACTACCGTGGGAGACATGGACGAGGGCGAGATCAGCGCGCTGGTAACTCGGCTGTCGCGTCCCCACGCCTCAGGCGGTGTGGTGATCGAGCGGGCGGCGATCCTTGCCGAGGGCAGCCGACTTCCAAGCCGTCATCGACTGGATCATCGCCCACGCCGGCGAGCCCGAGGCTCCCGCATCGACGGCGAAGCGGCGTGGCCTTCACGGCGCACGCCTCGACGCCGGCAGCGCGACAGTCGCTCCGACGCCGCTGCGCTTCGTGCTCCCAGCGGACGCGCTCGACTGATTGCACCTGCCCCGTCGAGGTCGATGTGAGTCTCACCTTACTCGCATTGGAGGGCGTCGTTTTGAACCTGAAATACCGGTTACAAGCGACGATCGAGACGTTCTTCGTTGAGGACCCCTACCGGGGTTTGACACGGTTGAAGTCATCGAGCCGGAGTGAGGCACAACCGTCGGGGCCGCCGGATTGCGCTAGCCGGTGACGGGGAGTAGGCTGCGCCGCTCCAGGGTGCTCGGAGGGAGTCATCGCACCCAGCCGTTGACGTTGAGCTCGCATGATGACCTCGATAACGGAAATCACGATCCTCGGTGGCCAACGGTATCGCGTGGAGGGCGACGCGAAGGCCGTGGAGCGGCTGATCCTGGACGCGGCGCGTGGCTCGATCATGGAGTTCGCTTGGTTCACCGACGCTGAGACGGGTCAGCCCGTCGGAGTAAACCCCGAGTGTGTGACGACGCTCAGGACTCTGGAAGCTAACGGCTAGCGTCGCGTCAGGTAAGTTTGGTTGCACCGAGGGGTGCTCGCGGCGATTGTGTCTCGCGCAGGTTATTGCTGGCCGTGGCTCGAGGGGTCGTTCGGCTGGGTTGGGGGATGTGCAGCCGCTTGCTTTCTCGCCTGCTTTCTGGCCTCCTTCTCCAGACGACGCTCGCGGAGTCTGCTTTCGCGGGAGAGTTTTGCCATCGTGGTCTTTTTCTTGCCGCTTGAGGCCATGCGTGTCCTCTCATGTAGGTCTGGAGCGCGTCGCTGACGCGCAAGCCAGATGGGTGGAAGCCACGGAGTCGATGGCTCCGGGCGACGGGAGGGCGCGCGCGCCCTCCCGGTTCGGTTGGCCGACTCTAGAGCGCTTGGACGTTCGCGGCCGCGGGGCCCTTGGGGCCCTGCTCGGGGTCGTAGCTCACCTTCGCGCCCTCGGTCAGCGACCTGAAGCCGTTGCCTTGGATCGCGCTGTGGTGCACGAACAGATCCTTGCCGGAGTCATCGGGTGTGATGAACCCAAAGCCCTTCTCATCGCTGAACCATTTCACGGTTCCCGTTGCCATCGTTCCCTCCAGAGGTATGTGCGCTGCGAGACGCGGAGGGTGCAACGAGGCAACAACTGCGAAAACGCGGGGCACTACTTTTGGTCGAACACACGCTCGACCCCTACGGCGAGTCTAGCCGATGCACGACCAGAGAGCACCTGCCCGCGAGGGCTGACCATCGGTTCTCGCGCTTCTACTAATCGACTAGCGGCGGTTCAAGCAGGGACGCGTTGATGTGTTCGGACAGCGCGGTGGCTGCGGCCCGCTGCGCGGCCAGTCGCTGCTGGTCGTCGTCAGCGCCGAGCAGCGCAGCCGCGTACGCGGTCGCCGCGGCTTGCCAGAGTCCGTGTAGGCGGTCGGTCTCCAGCCGTGCCTGGCGGCGCATCGTCTCGACGGCGGAGGCGATGACCTCCGCCGGGACATCGGCGTCGTAGGTCTTCTCGGCGTCCGTCTCGCGGATGAACGTGAACGTGTGCTGCGGCGTCAGTACTGGCCGGTGCAGGACACGAACGACACGGGTCGAGGCGTCGTCGAGCACGCTCGTTGTCACGCTGAAGCGAGGGTAAGGCTCGATCGCTCGCGAGCCAGTCCGTCGCGCGATCGTCGGTCGCGCGCTGGCTGACGCTCATCGATGGTCAGGCCGACGTATTCGGCGACGTGGACCCACCCCCAGTGGGTGGCGACCAGCAGGATGCCCGATCGCGGCGAGGACGGCGTCGATCGCGCCACCGCCGTTGAACAGAAGCTGCCAGCCGCCATAGAGCGCCGAGCGCCGCGCCGCCGACCAGCGTGACCCCGGTCAGGACCGAGCCCGCCGCGACGAGCCGGTCATGCTTGTGGGTAGAGACGGCCGGCTCCCGGTACTGCTCGGCGTCGGGAAGGTTGAAGCGGTCCTCGTCCAGCAGCCGCCGATCCGCGGCAACACCGAGGAACGCGATCATGCCCTGGCTGCCGTCGACCATCGTGCGGGCGCTTGCCGGCAAGCTCTAGCGCCTGACTGCACCGGGCGTGGGTGGGGGCGCCTGCTGCCGTCTGCACCCGCGTGGGTGCGGGCGCCTGCGTCGACCGAGAGCGCGCGCGTACGGCGCCGTTGCCGCCGTTGTTGGCCGCGTCGGCGGCCAGGTTGCCGGTGAGAATGCCCTGTTGGACCTGCTCCATCAACGAGCCGACGGACGCGGGCGAGTGGGGGAGCAGCAGCGTGGTCATGTTGCCGTTCTCGCCGACGGACCGGATCGTGTCCATGTACTGCGTCAGAGCGACCAGCCCCATCGCCTCCCTCGGGTCGATGCCCTGCTCGTCGGCGAGCACCTCGAGCGAGTCCTTGAGTCCCTGGGCGATCGCCACGCGCTCCGCCGCGACCCCCTCGCCGTGAAGACGCATCGATTCCGACTCCGCCTCGGCCTTCTTGATCCGCAGCGTCTTGTCGCCCTCGCCCTGGGCCGTGGCAGCCTCTTGGTTTCGGCGCGCGGCATTGATGTTGTTCATCGCGTCCTTGACCCGCTGGTCCGGCTCGATGTTCGTGATCAGCGCCTTGATGATCTCGTAGCCGTAATCCGCCATCTGCGTCTGCAGCGTGTCCTGGATGTGCT
>CAWKHK010000012.1:0-43907 GCA_963849425.1 uncultured Solirubrobacteraceae bacterium
CTCACCGCGGTGTGGACGGGGCGGTCGATGATCCTCTGGGGAGGCGCCATCTTGAACCAGCAATACAAGGTGTTCACCGAGGGCGCGTCTTTCACGCCGACGGTCCGCTAGAAGTCTCCTGGCGATGGTGACCCGACAGCTCACAGGCCTAAGCGTCGGCCGCTTACGCGGCGGACGTGACGGCCGGAGTGACACTGCGTAGGTGCAGCGTCACCAGCTCGGCGATCGGCCAGAGGATGAGATCCAGCGAGAGGCAATTCTCAAGGCCGATCATGCGCCCCATCGAGCCGGGGATCGTGCCCACGTAGCGGTACAGGTTGACGCCGTCAGTCAGGTACCTGCAGGATTTGCCGGCATGGTCCTCGATCATGCCGGGATCGGCGAGAGTCGGCGTCGCGCTGCGGCCTGCGGCACTCATCCGCGTGGTACCCGAGCCGCACGTACCGACCCGCCGGCGATCGTCGAGCTTGTGGTGCATGTGTCAAGCCGAAGAGCCCGGACGTTCCGTCCCAAGTCGCGCAGCTCAGCATCCGTGAGGCTGCGGTGGCGGCTGCCGGTCACGGCGCTGACGGTCGCCGGGATGCGCGCAACCTGGTAGATCGCCGCGGCGACTTCGGTCAGCGTGTTGTACACGCGAGCGGGACGGCCGCGCGGCGTCACGATGTACTGGCTGGGGGGAACGAGGGTCGTGCTCACGTAATGCCGCCGGCGTTGTGATGTGGGTCGAGCACGTTAGGCATGACAGTGAAATGACCGAGGTGCGTCACCTGTCGTACGCGCGCGTTGCGGTCGACGCGGACCGTGATCGGGTCGCTTGACAGTTCTCTCGCGCGTGCTGTCCGGCGTCAGGGCTCATCGTCTGCTCCGGCGTCTGCTGCCTCCGCCCGTCCGGCCACGTGGGTGATGCCGCCGCGCAGGCGATAGCCGAGCGGGCCGCAGGAATTCCCGGGGACGGGAGCCCGGTCGATGTCGTGGCCCGCAAGCTGGAGCGCGTAGATCACCTGCGCGGGCGTGTCAATCCCGCGCTCACGGATGGCGGCGATCGTCACCGCGTCGGCCAGATTGTCTTCGAGCATGGCCAGCAGGCGGGTCGCGTCGCGATCCCAAGAGCTCTCTGGCTCGGGCTGACGGGTTCCCGTGCGCTGAGCCCGGAAGGTCATCGGTGCGCGCTCCGCTGTGGGGGATGGACGTGAGGACTCGAGGTGATGAGGGGCGCGAGCGCCGCCGGGGCGCGCTCGACACCGGCCAGGCGGTAGACCCGCTCGTAGCCGGTTGCGGTGACCGCGATGTCGTAGCGCTCGGCGGCGCTCGCGCGGCAGCGCGCCGGGTCGATCGCCCCCATCGCCCCCACTTGATCGATCGCGCGTGCATCTGCTGCTCGTCTGCGACGAGCATCCGTTTCTCCGTCGATCACGATCTCGGCCGCGGCGCTCTCGGGAAACGCGATCACGGGTGTGCCGCAGGCAAGTGCCTCGATCATCACCATCCCGAACGGCTCGGGCCAGCAGACCGGCATCAGCAGCGCCCGGGCGTTCGCGTAGAGCTGCTGCTTCGCGGCCCCTGTGACCTCGCCGACGTACCGGACTCGGCGGCCGTCGATGTGCGGCTCGATCTGCTCGGCGAAGTAAGGCTCCTGACCCGGTTGCACCGGCCCGGCGACTACCAGGTTTGCGTCCGCCAGGTGGGCCGCCTCGATCGCGCGGTGGGCGCCCTTGACCGGGCCATCCGCCGATCCAGCACGTAATCCTGCTTCTGCGTGACGAGCGGCCAGCGCTCGACGGCGATTGGGTTGGGGACCACGGCGCTAATCGGCACTCCGGTGGGAGCGCTCGCGGCCTGCGAGCGGCTGATCGCGGCCAGCGTCGCCTTGTGGCCATGTCGTCGGTAGAAGCGCGAGGTTTCGCGGTCGAAGGGACCGTGGATCGTGTGCACGACCGGCACCCCGATGCGGTCGGCCATCGCGAGAGCGGTGAACCCGGAATGGTCGTGCAGGAGATCGAAGGGATTGCCCTGCGCGGCGGCGTGTTCGACCTGCTCCCAGGCGCAGGCGACATGGTCGGATTCGTGGAGCGCCGAGCCGATCGTGTCGGGGTGAGGTACTTCGAGCAGCGCCTGGACATGCGCGGTCGAGTGCGAACCGGGTGCGGCGAACAGCGTCACATCGTGACCGCGGGCCACGAGCGCGTCACAGAGCAGTTCGACGACCGCCTCGATTCCTCCGTAGCCACCGGGTGGCACAGGGATCCACGGAGGCGCCAGCACCGCGATCCGCAACCGCCGCGCGCTTGCGGCGTGCCGCGGGAGCAGCCGTAAGGGTGTCCTGGCATTCGGCCCATCGCTGCTCAGCCGGCTCCTCATCGCGGCCCGCTCCGGTCCGTACCCCGAGTGCCGGCGCGGTCCGCGCTCCGCGTCGAGCGCTGGTGGTACACGGTCTTCCTGGCTGATGCCGACGCGGTCAGCCTGACGGGGAGACGGGTATGCGCAAGGCACCGGGGGCAGTGCTCGATGACCAGCCAACGGGCTCTCGGCGAAATGCTCAAGCCGCACCGCGGACAGCTCAAGACCAGCGGGCGAGGAGCGCCGGACACCGGGCTGCCGGGATTCATTACAACCGCACCTTCGATCGAACGGCGACGGTTTCGACCGGCGACCCAGTCTCGGTGCCGCGGCGCCGAGGTGCTGAGCGGCCGGTACCCGCTACCACGGCGAGCGCCACCATCGATCGACAGATCGGACGGCAAACTCGGGCTAGACCAATCATGCGCTCCTCCGAAGAGGCTCTGCTCAACGAGCCGATCGCGGGCACACGACACCCGGCCACGCACTCGTCATCCCGAGTCTGCGGCGGCGCCACCTCGCGAGCGCGCCAACCACTCGATCGACACTAACCCCGTTCCCGGGGGCGCTCCATCCGTAGTTCTCCCGCCTCTGAGCGCGGTCATCCACCATTGCGCGACCGCTGCGCCTCGGCCACACCGGCGAAGGCCGCCGCGCCACGCTCCGGCAGGCACGTCGAACGGATATCACCTGCCCACGCCGCCTCGTAGAAGCCGCACGTAGAAATCGGAGTCGCCCCCGATGGGCGCCCGAGCGCTCCGGCATACGGTACCTCCATCAGCTGCCATCCAGGAGGCATCGAGATGTTCAAGCAGATCGTTGTCGGGGTTGACGAGCACGAGGGCGGCCACGACGCGATCGCGCTGGTCAGGCAGCTGCTGGCGCGGGATGGTGAGCTCACGCTCGCTCATGTGCGAGCGCGCGATGGGCACGCATGCCGTGGGCCGAGCGCGGCCTACGAGGCTTCGGGGTGGGCGAGCGCGGCCGAGTTGCTTGAAAAGGTCCGGGACGACGCCGGTGTCGAAGCACACCTCCGTTAGCACGTTTCCGGTCCGGCGGGGCGCGGGCTGCACGAGCTTTGCGAACTGATCGGGGCCGACCTGCTCGCCCTAGGGTCATCCCGGCGCGGGCTGGTGGGACGGGTTCTGCTCAGCGACGACACGCAGGCGGCGCTCGACGCGGCCCCGTGCGCGATCGCGATCGATCCGACCGGCATTCGTGTGAGCCGGTCGCCATGTGCGAAATCGGCGTCGGCTACGACGGCTCGTCCGCGAGCGAGTGCGCGCTCGAGCTCGCTCGGCGAATGGCGGCCGGAACCGGCGCGAGGCTCTCGGTATTCGAGGCCGTCTCGCTTTCGACCAGCCGGTTCGAGGCGCGCTTGTTCTGCTTGAGCGACGCCGTCGACACACTGGTGAAAGGAGCCCGGGAGAGGATCACGGCGCTGGGCGGCGTCGGGGCCCACGCCGCCTACGGCGACGCCGCCGAGGAACTCGCGCTGTACAGCGCGTCGCTCGACCTGCTCGTCGTTGGCTCGCGCGGCTACGGCCCGATTGGCCGGCTGATTCACGGGAGCACGTCCAGGAAGCTGACCCGCATGGCTCGCTGCCCATGGTTGGTGCTGCCACGCTCCGCGCGCGTGATCGCAGCCGGCGAGGCGGAGGAGGCTGGTCGCGAACCTGCGGGTAGGAGAAGAGGGCTGACCATGGGGCGGCATGAGGATCACCGACGCGATCGGCTGCTGTCGCCGACCGAGAGGACGGCCGGCCGGCGTGAGCCGGACCTCGGATGCGCGCGCACGCAGGCGCCCGCGTGGTCTGACGCCGGATGCGAACGACCCGGGTTTGCTGACGCCGGCGCAGACATCGCTGCTGACCGACCAGTACGAGCTGGCGATGGCCTCCAGTTACCTGGGGCGCGGGATGAACGAGACGGCGGCGTTCGAGTCGTTCGTCCGTCACCTGCCTCCGCGGCGGAAGTAGCTGCTGGCGGCGGGCCTGGGCCCGGCGGTGGCGATGGTGAAGGCGATGCAGTTCGGGGAGCAGGAATTGGCGTACGCCCGCTCGCTCGGCTTCGGTGCGGGGTTCCTGGAGTACCTGGCCCGGTTCCGGTTCTCGGGCGACGTCCATGCGATGCCGGAGAGGGCACGATCGTGCTCGCCGGCGAGCCACTGGTGCGGGTCACCGCCCGGCCGGTGGAGGCGCAGTTACTGGAGACGCTGCTGCTTAACCAGGTCAACTTCCAGACGATGGTGGCGACCAAGGCGGCGCGGATCGCCCTGGCGGCGGGCGGGGGCGAGCCGGCGGGTGAGCGGCTGGTGGACTTCTCGCCGCGGCGCGATTACGGCACCGACGCGGCGATGAAGGCGGCGCGGGCGGCGGCGATCGCGGGGTTCGCCGGCACCTCGAATCTGGCCGCGGCGGTGCGCTACGGGCTCAACCCGGTGGGCACGATGGCCCACTCGTACGTGATGTCGTTCGAGCGCGAGGAGGGCGCGTTCAAAGCGTTCATGGAGGACTTTCCCGGCAACGCGGTGATGCTGGTCGACACTTACGACACCGACGAAGGGGTGCGACGCGCGATCGCCGCCGCTCACGACATGGGTGTGCCGCTGGCCGGGGTGCGGCTCGACTCCGGCGATCTACTGGATCTCTCGCGAAAAGCGCGGGAGCTGCTCGACGCCGCGGGCATGTCCGAGGCGCGGATCGTGGCCAGCGGCGACCTCGAGGAGGGGCAGATCGCGCGGCTGACCGGGGCCGGGGCGCCGATCGACTCCTTCGGCGTCGGCACCGATCTGGGCACCAGTCGCGACTCGCCCGCGGTCAACGGGATCTACAAGCTCGTCGCCCACCACGTCGGGGAAGAGTGGCGGGACGTGCGTAAGCGCTCGCCGGAGAAGGCCACCGTCCCGGGCGCCAAGCAGGTGTTCCGCGGCTACGCCGGCGGCGAGATGCGAGGCGACGTCATCGGGCGCGTCGAGGAGCAGCTCCCGGGGCGGCCGCTGCTGGTGCCGTTCGTGCGCGACGGTGTCCCGGTACGCGAGGAGACCATCCAACAGATGCGCCAGCGAGCGCGGGCCGAGCTAGAGGCGCTGCCGTCTGGGCTGCACGAGCTCGACGGTGAGGGTGAGATCTATCCGGTCTCCTACTCGGAGCGTTGCCGCGCGGCGCTGCAGGCCTTCGACGCTCGCGTTGGATAGCCGGACCGGCACGGCAATCAGCGACGCGCGCCGGAACTCGGGTGCCTTCCCTGCATCCGTAGTCGGCCGCAGCGGCGAATCGCGGTATGTCCCGATGCGAGGTCCGCAGGTCGGGGAGCAGGATCTGGACATGTGCTGGGAAGCGGCATCGCGGAAGCTGTCAGGCGGGTCCGGGAGGAGAAGCGCCGATGACGTCTGACGCTCAACACGGGTCTGTCGAGGAGGCCGAGACCTCTGCGACCTCGGCTTTCGGCTCGGCGAGGCTGCTGCTCGCCGCTGAGCAGGCGGTCGACATTGGCGCGGCGAGCATGCGCCGGGGCCGCTCGCACATCGGTGCGCTGATCAGCAAGGGCGATCGCGACTTCGCGACGGATGTAGACCTGCGCATCGAGGCCGAGATCAGGGCGTGTCTGGCAGCGGCCACGCCCGAGATCCCATTCCTGGGCGAAGAGGGGAGTGGGGAGGGGGAAGTGCCAGGAGCGCGGTGGGTGCTTGACCCGATCGACGGTACCATCAACTTCGCCCGGGACAGTCCGCTGTGCTCGATTTCGCTTTCGCTGGTGATCGACGGACAGCCCGTGCTGGGGATCGTCGACGCACCACTGATCGGCGAGCGATTCATCGCGCGGCAGGGCAAGGGCGCTTACCTGAACGGTGCGAGGATCCGTATCTCCGAGGTGGCGGGGTTGCGGGAGGCGATCGTCGGGGTCGCTGACTTCAAGGTCGGTGTCGGTTCCCGGGAGGAGAACCGGGTGCATCTTGCGGCGCTTGGCCGTCTGGCACGCGAGAGCCTGCGCGTACGGATGCTCGGTTCGGCGGCCCTCGATCTCGCCTGGATGGCGGCCGGGCGACTGAACGCGACGATGATGCTCTCGAACCTGCCATGGGACGTGACCGCGGGACTCCTGCTCGTGCGGGAGGCCGGAGGGATCGTGTTCGACTACGACGGCTCCCCCCACGACGCTGGATCTCGCTACACGATCGCGGCGGTGCCGTCCCTCGTCGAGCCCGTGCGTCGGATCGTGGTGGAGGCCATGTGAAATTTCGGCTACCACCTCACCTTCGGCGTCACATCGCTCGCGCCCAACGCGACCCGCAGTCGCCCACGGGCCGGATCGCCGTGTTCACGCCGTCGCCGCTATTGACGATCACGATCGAGGCGGGAGCCGACCGCCCGGAGGTCCATCTGCATGCCGGTGGCCAGGGGTTCTGGGTCGCGCGGCTCGCGGCGACGCTGGGGTCGGAGGTCACACTGTGCTGCGCGCTGGGCGGCGAGCCGGGCCGTGTGCTCAGGGATCTGATCCAGGCCGAGTCGATCGACCTCAGAGCTGCGGCTGGCGGCACCCCCAACGGCGTCTACATCCATGACCGACGGAGCGGGAGCCGAGCGGAAGTCGTGAGCGTGGACTCCCGCCCGCTCGAGCGGCACGCGACCGACGAGCTATACGGGATCGCGCTCGGCGCCGGACTGGACGCCGACCTGACCATGATCACCGGCTGCCAGCCGCCGGACGTCGTCGACCCCGATGTGTACCGCCGACTCGTGACCGACCTGCGCGCGAACAGCAAGCTCGTGATCGCCGATCTCACCGGAGCGCCGCTGCGGGCGGCGCTTGACGGCGGCGTCGGGCTGCTGAGGCTCAGCGAGGAGGAGCTCGTGTCGGAGGGCTACGCCGCCAGTGACGAAGCCGCGGAGATCTTTGCCGGAGCGCTCCGGCTGAATGCCGCGGGGGCGCATCGGGTGGTGATCTCCCGAGCCTCCGAGCCTGCGGTGTTGATCGATGGAGCTACCGGGATGGAGCAGGTCGAACTGGTCCCTCCGGTGTTCGAGGCCCTTGACCACCGCGGCACCGGAGACTCCATGTTTGCGGCGACCGGAGTCGGACTGGCGCGGGGAATGGGCATGGTTGACGCGCTCCGCCTGGGCGTGGCCGCAGGTGCGCTGAACGCAACGCGCCGCGGCCTCGGGAGCGGGACGCGTGAAGAGATCGAGCGGCTCGCCGCGCACGTGATAGTGAGGACTCGTGATGGGCTACAGGTGGGTTGAGCACGGTCGCGGGCAGGCGATCCAGCGCACTGGTCCCAGACCGACTCGGCAAGGACGCAAGTTGTCTTCTGCGCGCGCTACCAAGAAGGGGCCATGCCGCCGATGGACAGCTGAGCCCGTCGCCCGAGCTCGGAAGCTCACGATGAGGCCGCGTCGTACTTCCGGTCGGATGAATTACACCGCTGCCTGCGAAAGCACCTCGGAAGCCCGGTTGTTGATGCCCGGTTGTTGATGCCCGTTGCAGACACGGCCCCACTACCGACTGAGCACGAGCGTCAGCGATTTCAGGAAAGGCAGCTCGGCCGGTACGCACATCGGTCTCCTGATCCCGTCCCGACTCCGGCCGTTCGCGATCCCGACCGTGCCGGTGACCACCCGGGTTATGACCCAATCAAGCTAGTCCCGCTCGACGTGAACGACGCGGCGCTGTCGAGCACCGATGACCACGGAAACGATGTGGCTGTCGGCGAGCTCGAGGCTGCTTAAGGGCTCTGGCGACCGCGTCTGCGTGACGTAGTTCGGCAGACAGTTATTCATCAACTGCCACACTCCAAGCGTCAGCGGGGCGGGCAGGATCGACAATCTCCCCCAGGGCGGGGCGGTCCGTGGTCGCCGGTGAAGGCAGGTCGCGGTAACGGACACCGTGTTCTCCGATAGGTTGCGAACTGTCAACCCTCGGACGTGGCACCGATTTCGAGCAGGGGAAGGCACTCCTGGTGTAGCCGCGCGGTGCGACTGCGATCGGGCAGGGCGCTCCGTGGAGCGAGGCACTGGCATCGTCTCCGAGGAGCACCCGTCGGGGCAGCGTGTGCCGCGAGGCACCGACCACGATCAGATCGGCCGCGATCATGTCCGCGAGGTCATGCAACCCGGCAGCGGGGGATGCGCCTGGCACGCATGCGATGCCGGCTTGAATCCCGGCTCTTTCCCGTTCCGTTGCCAGCATCGACGCCTCACGATCAAAGGGCCGCTCTTCTCCCAACTGATGACGCCACCACGAAATCGGTCCGCGGCCGTAGACATAGACCAAGGTGAAGCTCGCGTCCGGCGACGCGAGATGCCTGGCCAGAGCGATCGCGTCGCGACCTCCCTGGCGACCGTCCACCCCGATCACGATCTTGGCGAACATACACTCGCTGTTCCGGTCATGCCTCGGCCCACGCGAGCACGCCGATGACGTCGAGAGTCGAGCGGACCCCCGTCGGCCGCTGGATCACGGAGTCGATCACCACGACGTGGCTAACGCCATGCTTGAGCATGAACTCGCCAACCTGGCTCAACCCGGTGGTCGCCTCAACGCTGATCCTCGGCTCGAGGGCGAGCGCCGCGGCACTCTCCTCCGGGCCAACGCGGATGCCCGCACGCGTCACGTCAAGATCGGAGATCAGGCCCTCGACCAATGCCCCGCCCCGCTGGTCGTGCGAACCCCCGATTAACGAGGTGCAATACCCATGATGTGTGGCCATCAACCGAGCGACGTCGGTGAGCGTGGCGTCGGCGGGACACGACACAATTCCCTGATGCGTCGTATCGGTCACAGTGGCAAGGCACCGCGGCGGTATCAGATGGTGCTCATGGATGCGTTGAAGGATGGTGTAGGACATGACGTACGCCCTGTAACTAGCTGATCCCACACTAGGTTTCGAGGCAGTGCGTGTAATCCGCCCCGGACCGAATTGGGGCGGTGGCTTTCCTACATGTTCAGTATCGGTGATTTGAGCGGCCCGGTGCGCGGCAAATCACGGATCCCCGCCGATGCGCGGCGAGGCGGCCACCGCAGACCGGATGCGTCTCAGACACGGCGCGCGCTCCTCCGCGGCCCAGGTGCGTGGCTCGACCACGCCGAGCACCCGAACCACGTCCGGAGGACCGCAACCGGCGGGCGGAGAACGCGGGCGTACAGGCGGCGCGGCACGCCCCGCTCGCGCGCTTAGGCGTGGGCGTGGGCTTCAGCTGCTGGATCATCGCTACGGACAACTCCGAAGCCCGTCTGCGGTTAGGTGCGGATGACTGAGAGGCGCTGCCGGCCTTACCGTCGGCTGAATCCTCGGCAACGCAATGATCATGGCGACCAGGCTTCCAATACCGACAGGCTCGGGCGCGATCCGCAAGCCGCCAGCGGACGGGACCGCGCCGAACATGCCCGACTACACTCAAGCGTGCGCCGAGTTCTCGTGGGCGGCGGCACGGGGGCAGCTCGCCGGCCTTCCCGGGGGAGGGTTGAACATCGCCTACGAGACGGTCGATCGCCACGCGGCCGGACCGCTGACAAACGCGGTCGCCCTGCGCTTCCTGAGCAAGCGCCGCCCACCCGTCGAGCTCACCTACGCGGCGCTGAAACTCCAGACCGACCGCTTTGCGAGCGTGCTCGACGCGCTCGGTGTGAAACGCGGCGAGCGCGTGTTCGTCCTCGCCGGCCGGATTCCAGAGCTGTACGTCGCCGCCCTCGGCACGCTCAAGCACGGAGCCGTGTTCTGTCCGCTGTTCTCGGCGTTCGGCCCGGAGCCGATCGAGCAGCGGCTGCGCTTGGGGGACGCGCGCGTGCTGGTGACCACGACCGCCCTGTACCGGCGCAAGGCGGCCGAGCTGCGGTGGCGGCTACCAGGCCTCGAGCACGTGCTGCTCGTTGGTGACCGTGACGACATCGCCGAGATCGAGGGCGCCGACGACCTCCAGGCCTTGATGGACGCCGCCCCGGACTCCTATCAGACAGCTTCGACTGCCCCGGAGGACATGGCGCTCCTGCATTTCACGAGCGGCACGACCGGGACGCCGAAGGGCGCGATCCACGTGCACGAGGCCGTCGTCGCCCACCGCGAGACCGGCCGGACGGTGCTCGACCTGCGTCCCGGCGACCTGTTCTGGTGTACCGCCGACCCGGGCTGGGTCACCGGTACCTCCTACGGGATCATCGCGCCGCTCACGCTCGGGGCGACCGCGATCGTGGACGAGGCCGACCTCGAGGTCGATCGCTGGTACGGGATTCTCCAGGACGAGCGGGTGGCAGTGTGGTACACCGCGCCGACGGCGCTGCGGATGCTGATGCGTGCCGGCGCGGAGGTCGCGCACGAATACGACCTGAGCTCGTTGCGGTTCATCGCGAGCGTCGGCGAGCCGCTAAACCCCGAGGTCGTCCTGTGGAGCCAGGAGGCGTTCCAGTTGCCCGCCCACGACAACTGGTGGCAGACCGAGACGGGTGGAATCATGGTCGCCAACTACCGCTCGATGGAGCTGCGGCCCGGCTCGATGGGACGGCCGCTGCCCGGAATCGACGCGGCGATCGCCCGGCGCGGCGCGGACGACAACCCTGTGCTGGGGCCGGACGGGGTCCTCGAGCTCGTGGACGATCCGGGCGAGCAAGGCGAGCTGGTGCTGCGGCCCGGGTGGCCGTCCATGTTTCGCGGCTACCTGGGCGAGGAGGAGCGCTACCGCAAATGCTTTGTGGGTGGGTGGTACCTGACAGGTGATCTGGTGCGCCGCGACCGCGATGGCTACTTCTGGTTCGTCGGGCGGGGCGACGACGTGATCAAGTCTTCCGGGCATCTGATTGGGCCGTTCGAGGTTGAGAGCGTGCTGCTCGAGCACGGCGCGGTGGTGGATGCGGGGGTGATCGGCATTCCCGATCCGGTCGCCGGCGAGGTCGTGAAGGCATTTGTGGCGCTGGCCGCGGGCCGGGAGCAGAGTGAGGATCTGCGGCGAGACCTGCTGGCGTTCGGACGGCGGCGGCTCGGGGCGGCGGTCGCGCCGAGGCAGATCGAGTTCGTCGACTCGGTTCCGCACAACCGCAGCGGCAAGGTCATGCGGCGGCTGCTCAAGGCGCGCGAGCTGGGGCTGGCCGAGGGTGACATTTCGACGCTGGAGCCGGCTTCGTGAGCACGGCAGCCGGGAGGCCGACAGCCGGGATCGACCGCGAGCATGGGCTCGAGCTGCTGCGGCAGATGCTGCGGGTGCGCCGGTTCGAGGAGAAATGCGTCGAGCTGTACAGCGGGACCAAGATCCGCGGGTTCATGCATCTCTACATCGGCGAGGAGGCGGTGGCGGTCGGCGCGATGCAGGCCCTGGGGCCCGAGGACGCGATCGTCGCTACTTATCGCGAGCATGGGCACGCGCTCGTCAGGGGCGTCTCGGCCGGGTCGATCATGGCCGAGATGTACGGCAAGGTGGAGGGGTGCGCGCGCGGGCGTGGTGGGTCGATGCACCTGTTCGACGCCGCCACTCGCTTCTACGGTGGCAACGCGATTGTCGGCGGTGGGCTCCCGCTCGCGGTCGGTCTGGCGCTCGCCGACAAGCTGCAAGGCCGCCGGCGGGTGACCGCGTGCTTCTTCGGCGACGGCGCGGTCGCCGAGGGCGAGTTTCACGAATGCATGAATCTGGCGGCGCTGTGGAGCCTGCCGGTGCTGTTTCTGTGCGAGAACAACCGGTACGCGATGGGCACCGCGATCGAGCGCTACGAGTCGGAGACCGACCTGGCGCTCAAGGCGGCCAGCTACGAGATGACCGCCTGGTCGGCGGACGGCATGGACGTGCTCGCGGTCGAGGAGGCCGCGCGCCGAGCAGCGGGCGAGGTCAGGGACGGGGACCGGCCGTGCTTTCTTGAGCTTCGCACCTACCGCTTCCGCGCGCACTCGATGTATGACCCGGATCTGTACCGGACCAAGGAGGAGATCGAGCGCTGGAAGGAGCACGACCCGATCCCGGCGCTGAGCGGCCGGCTACAAGACGCCGGCCTCGTGAACGAGGTGGACATCGAGCAGCTCGAGCAGGAGATCGCGGAAGAGATCGAGGACGCGATCGCGTTCGCCGAGGCGGGCACGCTCGAGCCGGTGGAGGAGCTCGAGCGGTTCGTGTACTTCGAGGGGGCCGCCCCGTGAGCGTCGCACCGGCCCAGACGATCACCTACCGGGAGGCGATCCGCGAGGCGATCCGCGAGGCGCTGCTCGCCGACGAGCGCGTGTTCCTGATGGGTGAGGACGTGGGCGCCTACGGCGGGTGCTTCGGCGTCAGCAAGGGCCTGCTGGACGAGTTCGGACCCGAGCGGATCCGCGACACGCCGCTGTCGGAGTCGGCGTTCGTCGGCGCCGGAATCGGCGCGGCGATCGGCGCCATGCGGCCGATCGTCGAGGTCATGACCGTCAACTTCTGCCTGCTTGCGCTCGACCAGATCATGAACAACGCCGCCACGATCACGCACATGTCCGGGGGCCAGTTCGCGATCCCGCTGGTGATACGGATGACAAGCGGCGCGGGGCGGCAGGTCGCCGCCCAGCACTCGCACAGCCTCGAGGGCTGGCTCGCCCACATCCCGGGGTTGAAGCTGCTGGCGCCCGCGACGCTCGCCGACGCGCGCGGCATGCTCGCGCCGGCGCTGGCCGACCCCAACCCGGTGCTGATCTTCGAACACGGTTCGCTGTACAACCTCGAAGGTGAGCTCGCGGCAGACGCGGGCGCCGTCAACATCGAGCGGGCAGCGATCAGGCGGCCGGGCGGCGACGTGACGCTGATCGCGTACGGCGGCACGCTCCCGACTGCCCTGTCCGCCGCCGAGGATCTCGCGACGGACGGGGTCGAGGCCGAGGTGATCGACCTGCGCGTGCTGCGCCCGCTGGATGATCGGGCGATCATCGAATCGGTGATGCGCACGCACCGCGCGGTGGTGATCGACGAGGGCTGGCGGTCGGGCAGCCTTGCCGCCGAGGTCAGCGCCAGGATCATGGAGCAGGCGTTCTATGAGCTCGATGCGCCGGTCGCGCGGGTGTGCTCGGCCGAGGTGCCGATGCCCTACCCGCGCCACCTGGAGCAGGCCGCGCTGCCACAACCCGGCAAGGTCGTCGACGAGGTGCGACGAATGATCGGAGGCCCGCGCGATGAGTGACTTCGTGATGCCGTCGCTCGGCGCGGACATGGAGGCCGGCACGGTGCTCGAGTGGTACGTCAAGCCGGGGGACACTGTCGAGCGCGGCGACATAGTCGCGCTGGTGGACACCAGCAAGGCCGAAATCGAGGTCGAGATCTTCGAAGGCGGGGTTATCGACGAGCTGCTGGTCCCGGTGGGCGAGCGCGTGCCGGTCGGCACAGTGCTGGCCACGCTTCACCCGGTGGGTGCCGAGGTCCCGGTACCGGTTGGAGCGCCCGCTGCACCGATGCCGGCAGCCGGAGCTCCAGCGATCGCGGTCACCTCGCCACCCGCGCCGCCGGCGGCACCCGTCCCGGTCGCGGCGGCGCCAGTAGGAACGAACCACCGGCTGCGCGTGTCCCCCGTGGCCCGGCGGGCCGCGGCGCAACTCGGCGTCGATCTCTCGGAGGTCTCCGGAACCGGACCGAACGGCGCGATCACCAAGGCGGACGTCGAGCGCGCCCGTACGGGGCCCGAGCCGCCGCCGCCTGTCGAACGGCCGGCGGCGGCGCCCGCGCGCGAGCCGGGCGATCGTCAGGCCGCGATGCGCGAGGCGATCGGCGCGCTGATGGCGCGCTCCAAGCGCGAGATCCCCCACTACTACGTGCAGCTCGAGATCGACATGGGCCGGGCGCTCGACTGGTTGCACGACGCGAACCTCCAGCGGACGGTGAACGAGCGGCTCCTGCCATCCGCCCTGCTTCTGAGCGCGGTCGCCACGACCGCCGCCGAGATGCCCGAGATGAACGGCTTCTGGACCGACGGGGCGTTCCGACCCAGCGTCCGCGTCCATCTGGGCGTGGCGATCTCGCTGCGCGGCGGCGGCCTGATCGCGCCCGCTCTGCACGACGCCGACCAGAAGAGCCTGGACGACATCATGGCCGGCGTCCGCGACCTCGTGCAGCGGGCCAGGACCGGCCGGCTGCGAAGCTCGGAGATGTCCGACCCCACCCTCACCGTCACCAACCTGGGGGACCGCGGCGTCGACCTGGTACACGGCGTGATCTACCCGCCGCAGGTCGCGCTCGTCGGCTTCGGCGCCGTACGTGAGCGGCCGTGGGCCATCGACGGGATGCTCGGAGTCCGACCCGCTGTCGTCGCCACGCTCGCCGCCGACCACCGCGCCAGCGATGGGCACGCCGGGGGCCGCTTCCTAACCCTCATCGAACGACGACTACAGAAACCGGAGAACCTATGAGCACCGAACAGGACTTACGCGCGCTCGTGATCAGCGTCGTGTGCCAGATCGCGCCCGACGTCGATCCGGCCGCAATCGACCCAGACGCCGCTCTGGCCGAGCAGCTCGACATCGACTCGATGGACTTCCTCAACATCGTCGTCGAGATCAACGCGCGGACCGGCATCGAGATCCCCGAACGCGACTACCCCAAGCTGTCGACGCTGAACGATGCCGTCGGCTACCTCTCGCGCGCCCAGGCATTCGTTGCCGGGTCCGGCGCCTAGTCTAGGGACCGGCAGAGGTACCCGCGAGCGGCGGCCAAGCGCGAGCAACCGACGATGACCATGACGTCCGGCGCACGGGAGCTCGAGGCGGCGTCGCTGCGCCGAACCCATCGTCCGGAGACGCTCGGCTTCGGCTCGACCGCGGAGGTGCAGCCCCTCGAAGGTCCCGTCGGCCAGGACCGGGCGGCCGAGGCGATCGCGTTCGGGCTGGAGACGCGTATGGCGGGCTACAACATCCCCGTCACCGGCCCCGTGGGGGTCGGCAAGCGGAGCGCGCTCGAGGCGCAGCTGCACGAGCAAGCACGAGAGCGACCTTCCCCCGGGGACCGGGTCTATCTGCACAATTTCCACGATCCGCGGCAGCCGATTGCCGTCGCGCTCGGCAGCGGTCAGGGGGAGCAGCTGGTCGGCGACATGCGCCGGTTCCTCGAGGATGAGAGGCGCGAGCTGGCGGCGGCGTTCGAGAGCGACACGTACTCGCGCCGTCAGCGCGAGCTAACCGAGCCGATCGAGCGCGAGCAGGAGGCGGCTCTCACCGAGCTTCGGGAGCAGGCACAGGCCGGCGGAATCGCGTTGGAGCTGACCCCGACGGGAGTCATGACTGTGCCGCTGCGCGGTGGTCAGCCCATGACTCCGGTCGAGTTCGCGGGGCTGCCCGAGTCGGTCCGCAACCGCTATCAGACGGCCATCGAGGACCTGGGGCCGCCGATCCAGGCGTTCCTGGCCGGCATGCGCGCGCGGCAGCGCGAAGCACGCAGCCGGTTGCGGGCGCTCGAGCACGAGGTCCCCCTGTTCGCGGGCCAGTGGCTGGCCTCGGCAGCGAGCACGGCGATTTCGACGAACTGGGTCGAAAGCCAATCTCGGCTCTCGGCCAGGCGGCGATCAACGAACTGCTCAAGCAGATCATCGACTCCGGCACCGAGCCGTGGGGGATCAGCGTGGTCAAGGTCGAAACCAAGGACGTCGATCTGCCCGACGAGATGAAGCGGGCGATGGCCCGCCAGGCCGAGGCCGAGCGCGAGCGACGCGCCAAGGTGATCGCCGCCGAGGGCGAATACCAGGCCGCCGAGCGCCTCTCCCAGGCCGCCGGTGTGATCTCGCGGGAACACGGAGCGCTCACCCTGCGCACGTTGCAGACGCTCGCCGAGGTCGCCACCGAGCACAACTCGACGCTGGTGTTTCCGATCCCGATGGATATCCTCGACGCGGTCCGCGAGCAGATAGCCAATGGCCGCCCCAGCGCGCTCGCCGGGCGAAGCGACGGCTAGGGCATGGCCCCGTACTCGCGCGATGGGACACGTACGCAAAGAGGAGCCATCGCTCCGGCAGTCCAGCTGATCGGCAAGCACCTTCTGATCGTCGCCGGTAAGGGCGGGGTCGGGAGGTCGACGGTCGCCGCGGCGCTTGGCGTGGCCGCAGCCCGGAGTGGACTCCGCGCAGTCGTCGTCGAGACCGCCGGCCGAACCGACGTTCCGCCTCTGCTCGGCCGTCCCGCTGGTGATCCGCTGAGCGAAGTCGAGCTCCTGCCAAGACTGCATCACCTCACGATTGACCGCCGCGGAGCGCTCGAGGAGTACCTGCGCCAGGAGGTCCCGGGCCTCATCCCCGCCGCCATGCTCGCCCGCAGTCGCGCATTCCAGCTGTTCGTCGAGGCCACGCCCGGCATGAGCGATCTGCTCACGATCGGCAAGGTGTGGGAGCTCGGCCAGCGCCCACGACACAAGCCGCGTACGGATCCCTATGACCTGGTCATCCTGGACGCGCCGGCGAGCGGTCAGCTGGTGGGCCTCCTGGCGGCCCCCCGAACGTTCCGCGAGATCGCTCGGGTGGGGCCGGTGGCGGGGCAGGCGGGCCGGATCGAGCGTGCGATCGCCGACGAGGCCGACGTCGGAGCAGTAGTGGTGGCAACGCCCGAGCAGATGGCGGTCACCGAGGCGCTCGGGCTGCAGGCAGCGCTGTCCGGGCGGTTCGGGATCGAACTCGAAGCGCTCGTGGTGAACCGGCTGTTGCCGGCGCGGTTCAGCGCCGAAGATGGGCTCGCCCTAGCCGCCGCTCCCGACGATCCGGCCATCCGGAGCGCTCGATGGTTCCACGCCCGCGCGCAGGCGCAGAAGGGCGAGCTCGAGCGACTGGCGGGCCAGCTTCCGGACGTCCCCTGCATCACACTGCCGTTTGTATTCGAAGCGGAGCTCGGCCGGGCGCACATCGAGCACCTCGCCAATCTGCTCGCCGGGAGGACCGATGAACCGCCTGAATAGCGCGCTCGTCGGCAAGCGCGTGGTCATCTGTGCCGGCGCGGGCGGCGTGGGCAAGACCACAGTCTCGGCAGCGGTCGCGCTCGGGCTTGCCGCCCGCGGCCGACGGGTGGCGCTGGTCACGATCGACCCCGCGCGCCGGCTTGCGGAGGCGCTCGGGCTCGATGCGCTCGGCAATCTGCCCCAGGTCGTGGACATGGCCAGGTTCGGCGGCTCGGGCATCGAGATCCAGGGCGAGCTGGCGGCGATGATGCTCGACGCGAAGCGGACTTTCGATGAGCTGATCGGGCTGCTCGCGCCGACGCCGGCCAAGCGCGACGCGATCCTCGCCAACCCGATCTACGAGCACATTTCGACTGCGGTGGCCGGCTCGCAGGAGTACACGGCGATCGCCAAGCTGTACGAACTCGAGCACAGCGGCGATCACGACGTCATCGTGCTTGACACCCCGCCGTCCCGCCACGCGATCGACTTCCTCGACGCTCCCGATCGGCTGATCGGGTTCCTCGAGGGGCGGACGCTGGCCGCGTTTCTGAGGTCGACCGGTCATGCGATCCACGCGGCGGGGGTCGCGTTCGCCGTACTGCGGCGGATCACCGGAACCGGGCTGCTCGGCGACCTGAACTCGCTCTTCGGTCTGCTCAGCGAGCTGCTCGACGGCTTTCGCCGGCGGGCGGTGGATGTGCACGAGCTCCTCACTGATCCGGCCAGTGCATTTGTCATCGTCACCTCGCCTGAGCGAGTGGAGCTCGAGGAGGCGCTGTTCTTCGCCGCGGAGCTCGATCGCCTCGGGATGCATCGGGCCACCGTGATCGTCAATCGCGTCCATCCACTCGACGTCACCAACCAAGACGTAGCGAGGACCGTCGCACGGCTAACCCCGGTGCTCGGCTCGTCACTAGCCCAGCGAGCGGCGCGCACGCACGCGCAGGTGCAGCGTCTGGCGCTGCGGGACGCGGCGGCGATCGCACGACTGCGCTCCGCGCTGCACACCGAGCCTGTTTCCCTGGCGGACCGACCGTCGGGCGTGCACGACATACCCGGGCTGGTGGCGCTATACGACGAGCTATTCGAGCGCGACGACGCTGACGGTACGCATCGGCAGATCCCACCGGTGGGCTCGCGCGATGTAGAGGATCGTCGCCGG
This sequence comes from uncultured Solirubrobacteraceae bacterium, assembly GCA_963849425.1. GTDB lineage: Bacteria > Actinomycetota > Thermoleophilia > Solirubrobacterales > Solirubrobacteraceae > Palsa-744. The sequence continues at coordinate 18,340 of CAWKHK010000012.1, forward strand.
CAACGCGGATAGGCTGCGCAATGACGATGCCTCGAGCCCAGCCCCGATCGCGCTCCGCCGACCTCGGCTCTGTTTCTACCATGCGGATCGCGGCGGGCATCGACGGTTATCCGGAAGGCCGCGATGCGGCAGCACTCGGAGCGATGCTGGCACAAGCGACCGGCGGCGAATTGCTGCTCGTGGCGGTCCACCCCGAGCCCCTCGTAGTGCTCCCGGCGGAACTCGGCTGGACGGCCATGCGCAAGCAGGCCGAGGAATCACTCCGACAGACCCGCGACGAGCTCGCGCCCGGTGCTCGCATAGTGGTGGAGACGGATTGGTCGGTGCCTCGCGCGCTCGAGCGCGTGGTGGCGCGGGAGCACCGCAACCTGCTGGTCATGGGATCCAGCCGGCGCGGTCCCGAGGGGCGCGTTCGGATCGGCAAGCGCACGCGCCAGCTGCTGTGCCACTTCCGCTGCGCGTTGACGGTTGCCCCTCGCGGGCTCGGCGCAGCCCCTGAGCGGCGGCTGTCGCACATCGGGGTGGGATACGACGGGTCTGAGGAGTCGCAGGCGGCGCTCGCGCAGGCGGGATCGATAGCCGTGGCGGCGGGCGCCAAGCTGTCGATACGCGGCGTGGTGGACGACCGGGTTCCCGGCGTGGGATGGCCCAGCTTCGGTCGCGAGCAGCTGGACTCGATCTGGTTCGAGCTCACCGAGCCCATGGTCGAGTCTCTCCGAGCTCAGGCACAGGCCGCGGCCGCCGCGACGGGGGCCGACGTCGCGGTCGAAGTCGATCGTGGTCGCCCGGCGGACGCGCTGATGGAACTCGGCGAGCAGGTGGACCTGCTGGTGATCGGCTCCCGGCGCTGGGGAGCGGCAGCCCGGGTGCTGGTGGGCAGCACGGGCGAAGCGGTGCTCCACGACGCGGGCTGCGCGGTGCTGGTGGTGCCGCGCCCGGGCGCCGCCCGCGAATGAGCTGCAACCTGGCAGGGTTTCCACGGGCTCGCGGAACCGGAGGGAATGTCCCGCGCGGTCGCCTCTGCCTGCACGCTCGCGGTCGGCGGCATGATCGCGCTTCAGCCGCCTGCGACGCCGCGCTCGCGCGGCACTAGGGGGCTGGGCGCGGCGCTGATCAGTGCCGCGATCACGGTGACCATCCTGGCGGTGCTGTTGCTTGCGTGCTCGGAGCCGGCGCGGCGTCCGGTCTGGCCGGCTTCAAGCCGCACCACGCGATCGGCGGCATCGGGGGAGCCGCCGTGGTGGCCGTATCGCTGGTGGCGGTGCGTCCGCTCGGCGTCGCGGGTGTCGTGTCGCTGCTGGTCGCCGGTCAGCTGGTGCTCTCGGGCGGCCGACCGGCTGGGGTGGTTCGGGGTTGCGCAGGTCGGATTGACGCCGGGGCGTTTGGCCGGTGTGTTGCCGGTCGCGGTGGGCACGCTGCTGATCGCGCGTCCCTGAAGATCGGTAGATGTCCGCAGCTGGGTTCGCGTTGCCACCGATGGCGACCTCGGGGCGGAGCGGTTTGATGGCGTCAAAGGAGCTGAACAGATGCCCACGAAATCGCTTGACGGCGGCGTGCGGGCGGGTGACTGGATTGAGGCCCGTCGCGTGCACAGCCAGGCGCCGCGTAGGGGTGAGATCCTCGAGGTGCTAGGTAGCGAAGGTCATGAGCATTACCGCGTGCGCTGGGATGAGAAGCACGAGTCGATCGTGTACCCAGCCGACGGGGTGATCGTGACACCCGGCCCTGGGCGGCGCGGTCGTGGTGCCGCCCGCAAGCGCCGGTCCTGAGAGGAGCGCACCCCGGCGATCGGGGACCGAGCGTCGACGCAGGCTGTCCCGGGCCTGGGTCGGCTCCGCGCTATCTCACATTTCGCTCTCGGCAGCTTGCCGGTGGCGGAGGACGTCTTGAAGCAGCCGGAGGCGGTCGGTCATGATGCCGTCCACGCCGAGGTCGAGGAGCCGCTCGATGGTGGGCTTGTCGTTGATCATCCACACGTGCACGGGCAGGTGCGCGCGATGCGCCGCCGCGACGAATAGCTCCGTGATGATCGGGATAGGTCCTCGATGCGTCGGCACCTGCAGGCAATCGGCGCCGAGGCGCGGCATCAGTCCCAGCGTCGCGGCGACGCGGCACACGGCCACGGCGCGCGGTCCCATGGACGTGCACGCCCGCCCACGACCAAGCTCACGGATCCACCGCAGGCGACCGTCTGAGAACGATCCGATGCACACGCGATCCCACGCGTTCAGTCGGTCGAGGAGCGCCGCGAGCGGTACGACGGACGCGTCGGCCTTGGGGTCGATGCTGACTCGTGCCTCGGGCCACCGGACGAGGAGTTCCGCCTTGTGCAGATGTGGATTTCTACGCCTGAAACGCGACTACGGACCCAACTCGGCAACGACTACGGATGATGTGTGCCCCTGGATGACGCCAGACTAAAGGCGATGGCTGGGTCACATTACGTCGCCATCGACGTTCGGTACGAGCCCGGAGTTCGCGATGGGACGTCTCTGGCGTGGATCGCACCCGAGCTGCGGGATGACGGACTCGATCTCATCGAAGACCACCTGGATGAGCCGAAGCCGTCCCGCATATGGGCCGGATGCGTAGATGGACCGACTTTCAAGCGTTTTGCGACGGCATGGGCGCTCCACCGAAGCGACGAGGACTTCGGCCGCAGCGAGGACCGCCCCTGCTACGAACAGATCTTCGACGGCATGAACTGGCAAGTGGACGGCGTGTCGCCCATCATCTCGGTGTCGGTTCGAACCCATGCCTGTCGCGCCCCCTATGCGGACACGGCCGTGCTCGACAAGCTGCGCGCGACCGAATACTCCCGCCTCGACGCCGGCGGGCACGTCTACCTCGACTACACCGGCGGCGGGCTGTACGCCCGCTCGCAGCTGCGCGAGCACTTCGAACTGCTCGAGTCCGACGTGTTCGGCAACCCCCATTCGATCAATCCGACTTCCGCCGCCAGCAGCGCGCTTGTGGAGCGGGCTCGGGCCAGCGTGCTCGAATTCTTCGGCGCCTCGCCCGACGAGTACGTGGCGATCTTCACCCCCAACGCGACAGGCGCCCTGCGACTGGTCGGCGAGGCGTATCCATTCCACCCCGGCGATCGCTTCCTGCTCACCTTCGACAACCACAACTCGGTCAACGGCATCCGGGAGTTCGCCCGCGCGCGGGGGGCAGAGACGACATACATCCCGAGTGCCGCCTCCGACTTGCGCGTCGATCCGGCGCTCCTGCCGCGCTACCTGACCGAGACGATCGGGGATCACCACAACCTGTTTGCTTATCCGGCGCAGTCAAACTTCTCCGGCGTGCACCATCCGCTCGAGTGGATTGAGCAGGCGCACGCCCACGGCTGGGACGTGATGCTCGACTCCGCCGCGTTCGTCCCCACCAACCGACTCGACCTCAGTGTCTGGCACCCGGACTTCGTGCCGATCTCGTTCTACAAGATGTTCGGCTGGCCCACGGGGGTCGGGTGTCTACTCGCCCGTCGTCAGGCGCTCGCCAAGCTCGAGCGGCCGTGGTTCTCGGGCGGCACGATCGTCGCCGCGTTCGTGCAGCGCCAGTACTACCAGTCCGCTCCGGGGGCGGCCCACTTCGAAGACGGCACCGTCAACTACCTCAGCCTGCCGGCGGTCGAGATCGGGCTGCGGTTCCTCGACCGTATTGGCATCGACACGATCCACGACCGCGTGAGCGCGCTGGGGGAGTTGCTGCTGGACGCGCTGGGCTCCCTCCGCCACGGAAACGGCATGCCCGCCACAACCATCTACGGGCCGAGGACCTACGCGCAGCGTGGGGCGACGATCGCGTTCAACTTCCTGCACCCGGACGGCCGGGTCGTCGACGAGCGCTACGTCGACCGTGTCGCCGGCGCGCACGGTATCTCGCTACGGACGGGTTGTTTCTGCAATCCTGGGGCCGGAGAGGTGGCCTTCACCATCTCGCGCGAGACGTTGCTCGGCGGCGAGTTCGGCGAAGGGATGGTGCTGGACGACTACGTGCGCCTGATCGGACTGCCGTCCGGCGGAGCGATCCGGGTTTCGCTCGGCCTGGTCTCGAACTTCGCAGATGTGCACCGCTTCATGGAGTCCGCCGACGAGTTCATCGACCTCGCCAGCGTTCCCAACGATCTTCCCCCGAGGATCGTGTGCTAGTCCGCCTCGATGGTGGTGAGCGAACGAGGTCGAGGCGCCTCAGCATGGGGGCACGCGCGCGGCGTACATGGCTCGTGTGCGTGATCGGCGTTTGTGCAGTTCTTGTCGCGTGCAGCGGACGAATTCTCCCGGCTGTGCACCGGGCGCGGTGCATGGTCATTAACGCAAGCGTACGCCGGGCCTAGTGCGAGTTAGGCTCGCCGCCGACGCTGGGCCTCGTCTCGTCGCGCAGCTCAAGAGACTCGGCCCTGTGGATCAGCACAGCCCCGATCGGCGCTCGCCCATGTTAGGCGAATGACGTGTGAGGCCGCCTCGTCCGCGTCACGGGCCAGCAGCTGCGCTGTACACCGTTCTCGATCGGGTGAGGGTGCCGTGTGGGCTCGAGTACTGAACGGTCGTGGAGGCCATGACCCGGTATCCGTGACCGAGGTAGCCGGTTCGCGCGGTGCTGAGCTGGGCGGCATTCGTCCCGGTCAGGCCTGTCGAGAGGCATGACCCGGAGACCGTAAACCAAACGTCCTCGCCGTTGATCCGGTTTACGACCTGAACGCAGATGGTGAGGCTCCGCTTGCCCGGGTTGGCCGAACTGGCACAGGCACTGAAGCCGCTGTAGTTGGTCACGTAGCTGCCATTCACCAACGTGAACACGAGCCCGCCCTGGCCGACCGAGCAAGGGACATCCGGGACCTTCGCGGTCGTCGGGGGTTGGGCGTCGTACCGGTACGACGAGCGGATGCTCAAGATCGGCGCTCCGGTGCACTCGCCCGTGCACGCCGTGGTCGCCGCCGAGCGCCCATTCGGCAGCGTGACTCGTCCGTAGGCCAGAACCCGATAGGTGTGGCTCGAGACATAGTCCGTCTTGTCCATGAGCCGAAGCGGACTGATCGGCGTGGGACCCTGGTAGCGCCCGGCGAGGCTGATGTTGAACCACAGAGGCTTGCCATTCACGAAGTTGAAGACCTGGGGAACGACATCGAGGGTCTTCTGTCCGGTGCCGCCGGCGCAGCTGACGCCACCTCCGTACGTCATGGTCGCGGAGGTGCTGTTGACGCTGAAATTCGCGGTGACCGAGCACGGCACCCCGGGAAGCTGCTTGGTCACGGGTGATCGTGGCGGAGAGGTGTTCGCGGCGGCGGTACCCGCGAGCGAAACCGAGCCCACGCAGGCGAGCACCGCTGCTGTCATCACTCTGTTCATCGAGGCTCCTGTCAGGAGATCACGGAATGCTCTCCGACGACGATGATCCGTAGCTGGGTGGTCGGTGTCCTCAGTAGTTGTCATGGCCGCGCGTGCACACTAGCCCCGATGCTTGGTGGCGCGGCGTCCGCCACCCCAAAGGCAGAGGTCCCCCGAGCCCAGGAGCGCGCCATGGACGTCATCGTTGTATACGAATCGATTTACGGAAACACCCGCGAGGTCGCCGAGGCGATTGCCGACGGCGTGGGGGCTATCGCTGTGCTACCCGTGCACGGGGCACAGCGACGCCCGGGCACGCCCGATCTCCTGATTGTCGGCGGGCCGACCCACGTGCATGGATTGGCGACGAAGCGCAGCCGCCATATAGCCGTCGCGACTGCCCAGGAGGACGGACGGAGTCACCTCGAGGCCGGAGCAACGACTGAACCGGGGCTTCGTACGTGGCTCAACGATCTCTCGCCCGGGGCAGCGCACCACGCCGCAGCGTTCGACACGCGCCTGGACAAGTCCCCGTGGATCAGCGGCGCGGCGGCACGCGGCATCACGCGACGCCTGCGTCGCCTCGGCATCGACGTGATCGCAACCGAGAGCTTTCTCGTCGAGGACACGGAGGGGCCACTGCAACCCGGTGAGCTCGAGCGGGCCCGGGCGTGGGGCGCGGAACTGGCCCGCTCGCTCCGGGGGACGAAGCACCAGCTCGTCGAGACCCAGCCATGACGGTTTTGTGGTTCATCGTCTGGCTGATTGCCAATAACGTCGGGGGTCACGAGCGATTGCTCTTCGATCCCGTGAACGCTGGTCCGCGACGTTGGTTCTCGCCATCGGACTGGACCTGGGCGCCTCGCACGCCCGGGTAAGGCCGGTCCGCGCTAACCAGAACCCGATCGGCAATCAGCAGAGTTGGCAGGGGGACCGCGGCAGCCGGGTTGAGCCGCATCCTCCATGACTGCCTCGCCCGCGCGTTCCGAGCAGCCCTGGCGCGCCAGCCACCCGCCGACCCGAGCCGATAACGCGAGCTGGGCGGCCGCGACGATGGCGACACAGCGGCCCGCCTGTATGGCGGCTTCTGCCTCGGGTGAATGTGTAGCCGACACCGATCTCACCGGGCGCGCGTGGCGCGTCGTTGCTGAACCCGCGTGCGGTGGCGGCCGAGGATGTAGCAGACCTGCCGGAGGCTCGGTAGCCAAGCAACTCCGGCGTGCTTGCCCAGCGGCTACTGAGACAGACACCGGGCTTCTCCACCGGGTTCGCGGAAGACAACGGATGCCTGGCCCTCGCCGCGAGGCGACGATCGGTCGATCAAGCCCTGCACCGGCATGGGTCGGCTCTGAACCAACGAAGGACGTAGCCATGGCCAGCACGCAACACGAGAAGAACCGGCTAGAGCCCGAGGATCAGAAGCTTGTCGACCTGTTGGGGGACGTCCTGGCGGATCCGAACCTGCATACGGATACACGCTTGCGTCTTTACCAGGAGATCGCGGAGATACTGCGCGGGGCGCATCTCGATCTGCACGGTCCTGCCGGTGATGAGGTGCACGCACGGGCGCTCGAGGCGCACGGTGGTCGTCTCCCGGACCTGCTCGCGACGGTGCTGGCGGATCCGAACCTCCACACAGACACGCGCATGCGGCTGCACGAGCAGATCGCCCAGATCCTCGATTCCGCGAGCGCGCGCGTGCAGGGCTGAGATTGGGGCGCGCCGGCATGCTTGAGACGAGTACGCGACGGTTCACCGACCGGCGCGCCGCCGGGCGAGAGCTGGGCGATCGTTTACGCTCGCTGGCCCTCGACAGCCTTGTCGTACTGGGCTTGGCGCGGGGCGGCGTACCCGTGGCCTACGAGGTCGCGCAGAGGCTGGGCGCGGCGCTGGACGTGCTGGTGGTCCGAAAGATCGGCGCGCCCGGCAACCCGGAGCTCGGAATCGGCGCGATCGCCGAGGGTGGCGTCCGGGTGCTCGACCGCGATGCGGTACGGACGCTGCTTGTAAGCACCGAGGAGCTGGAGGCGGCGATCGCGCGCGCAACCGCCGAGGTGCAGGCCCGGGTGCAGCGATACCGCTGCGGGCGCCCCCCGCTCGACGTCGCCGGGCGCACCACGATCGTCGTGGACGACGGGCTGGCCACCGGCGGCACGGCTCGCGCCGCGCTGCGGGCGGTTCGCGCCCGAGGCCCCAGCAAGCTGGTCCTGGCGGTGCCGGTCGGAGCGCCGGAGACCGTGCACATGCTGCGTGACGAGGCTGACCTAGTCGTGTGCCTGCTTCAGCCGGAGCTGCTGCTCGCGGTCGGGCTCTGGTATGAGCATTTCGAGCAGACGTCCGACGCCGAGATTGCCGCGCTACTGGACGGGGAACCTGCCGATCCCCCGGCAATTCAGACGAGGCATGGCCGCGCGGTTCGGATCCCGGACGTCGAGATCGTTGGCGATCTGGTGCTTCCGGAGCGGGCGCGCGGGCTCGTGCTATTCGCACACGGCAGTGGCTCGAGCCGGTTCAGTCCGCGCAACCGGCAGGTAGCCAGGGCGCTCAACGAGCGCGGCCTGGCCACATTGCTGCTCGACCTGTTGAGGCAGGAGGAGGAGCGCGATCGCTCCAACGTGTTCGACATCGCCTTGCTGTCGAAGCGGCTGGTAGCGGCAACCCGCTGGGTGCGGGCGGAGCCCGACCTCACGCACCTCCCGGTGGGGTTCTTCGGGGCGAGCACCGGCGCGGCCGCGGCGCTGTCGGCGGCGGCTGAGCTCGGGGAGGAGATCAGTGGGGTCGTATCGCGTGGCGGCCGTCCCGACCTCGCCGCCGAGCAGCTGGCACGGGTGCGAGCGCCGGTGCTGCTGATCGTCGGCGGCCGGGACGAGCTCGTGCTAGAGCTCAACCGCGAGGCCCAGCGCCGGTTGACCGTGCCCTCCGAGCTGGCGATCGTACCCGGCGCGACGCATCTGTTCGAGGAGCCCGGCGCGCTGGAGGAGGTCTCGCGTCTGGCGGCAGGATGGTTCGCGCGAAACCTCAAGCTGGCCAGCGAGCGGGCGGCATGACCGCGGTCGGCGCGTCGGCTCGAGCGCGGCCGCGCCGCGCGGCGCTGGTACGAAGGAGGCTGACGCGTGCCGGCGCGAGTGCATCGGATTCGGTCGAGTGGGGGAGGCGCTCGGTCCGGATCGCCGATCGGGACGGCAGCGTCGCGTTCCACTGCGATCGCGTCGAGGTCCCAGCCGGCTGGTCGAATATTGCCGTCGCGGTCGTCGCCCGACGCTATTTCGCCACCGACCCTGCCGGTCGGAAGGAGCGCTCGGTGCGACGACTGGTGGACCGGGTGGTCGGCGCGATCGCCTCCTGGGCGCTCGACGGCGGTCAGGTCGGCGGCCCCGGCGAGCGCGATGCGCTCCGGGAGGAGCTCGCGGCGCTGGTCCTGAGCCAGCGTGGGACGTTCGCGGCGCCGGTTTGGCTGAACGCGGGTTCGACAGAGAGGCCACTCACCTCGGCGTGCTTCATCCTCCAAACCGCGGACTCGATCCCAGACCTGCTCGAATGGAACACCCGCGAGGGGATGATCTTCCAGCAGGGTGGCGGGGCTGGGATCAACCTCTCCCAGGTACGCTCCTCGCGCGAGCACGTCTCACGCGGCGGGCTGGCGAGCGGCCCGGTGTCCTTCATGCGCGCCGCCGACGCGTGGGCCGCGGCGATCCGGGCCGGCGGCCGGGCCGGCTCAGGGGCGAAGATGATCGTGCTCGACGCCTCCCATCCCGACATCTTCGAGTTCATCGAGGCCAAGTCGCTCGAGGAGGACCGCGGACGGGCGCTGCTCGCCTCCGGATTCCCGCTGAAGGAGGTGCTGGCCTCGCTGTCCTTCCAGCACGCCAACCACTCGGTGCGGGTGAGCGACGAGTTCATGCGCCTCGCGATCGAGGGCGGCGACTGGTCGCTGCGGGCGGTGACGACCGGCGAGGTGCTGGGGACGCTGCCGGCCCGGCGGCTGCTGTGTTCCTGCGCCGAGGCGGTCTGCCGCTGCGGAGACCCGGGGCTCCAGTTCGCCGATCAGGTCGCCCGCTGGCACACCTGCCCCAACACCGGGCCGGTTACCGCGTCGAACCCGTGCGGCGAGTTCCTCCACGTGGCCGATTCGGCCTGCAACCTCGCGACGCTCAACCTGCTGTCGTTCCTCGAGGATCGCGCGTTCGACGTGGCGGCGTTCACCGCCGCGGTGGAGCTCCTCGTGGTGGCGCAGGACGCGATCGTAGACGGCTCCGGCTACCCGAGCGAGCGGATCGAGGACAACGCACGGCGGCTGCGCCCGATCGGGATCGGCTCGGCCAACCTCGCCGCGCTGCTGCTCACGCTCGGGCTCCCCTACGACTCGGAGGCTGGACGCGATTGGGCTGCCGCGATCACTGCGCTGATGACCGGGGTCGCCTATCGCCGCTCCGCCGAGCTGGCGGCGAGACTGGGGCCGTTCACCGAGTTCGAGCGAAACCGCGAGCCCATGCTCGCGGTGATCGAGCGCCACATCGAGGCGCTGCGGCGGCTCGGCGGCCGAGAACCGACCGACGTGCTGTCGGCGGCGGGGCGAGAGTGGGCACGGGCGCTCGAGCTGGGGCGCCGGCACGGATTCCGCAACGCGCAGACGACCCTCATCTCGCCGACCGGCACAGTGAGCCTGATGCTCGACTGCGAGACGACCGGCATCGAGCCCTACTACGCGCTCACCACCGTCAAGCACTTCGGCGACGGCGGCCAGGCCAGGATCTCGAGCCGCGCGGTGACCGACGGAATCGCCTCCGTCGGCCACACCGACTCGACCATTCAGAGGCTCAGCGAGTATGCCCTCGACCACGGCCACCTGGCCGATGCTCCGGACCTCATGAGCGACGAGCGGCCCGTGTTCCAGACCGCCACCGGACCACATCGGCTCTCGGCGATGGCACAACTGCAGATGGTCGCGGCCGTGCAGCCGTTCGTCAGCGGCGGCGTGTCAAAGACCGTCCTGCTGCCCGCGGACGCGAGCGTCCAGGAGGTCGAGGACGTCTTCATCGCCGCCTGGCGGCTCGGGCTCAAGTCGATCGCCCTCTACCGCGAGGGCTCCAAACTCGCCCAGACGCTCACCACCGACGAGGACTGACGCGACTCGACGAATATGGGATGGCCGCTCATCGGAGCGCGGGCTCGGGCAGCCATCCGGCCCGCGCGGCGGGCGCGTTCAGATTCCTCCACCGCATCGCGTGAACGGCGCTCCTCAAGCTGCGCGTGCTGCTCGGCCAGCTTGGCCGAGCGGTCCAGAGCCTCGACGACGGCGCCTGTAGAGCGCCGATCGGGCCGTCGGGGTCGGACCAACCGCCGCTCGCGCTCACGAGATCAGGCCGAGGAACTCGATCATGTCGGGCTCGCTCAGGTGCTGGTAGCCGCGCGTCGATCCGACGCACGCCCAGAACGGCCCGATGTCGCCGTGCCCGGCCAATCCCAATGCGCCCGAGGCGACCAATCGACCCCCGTCGGACGAGCGCGTCTCGCGAAGAACGATCCGGTACGCATCGTGGCGGTGCCTGAGTTGCGCGAACCAGTCCCGTACCCCGTCGTGTCCTTGGTACGAGGCGGCGACTCCGCTCAGCCGAAGCGGGTGGAAGTCCACATCTCCGGCAAGACAGGCGAGCATGCCGTCGAGGTCCCGGGCAATGAACGCATCCACGCATCCCGAACGATCGCCTCAGCCGTCCATTCGCTCGGCGGCGACGCGGCCTACAGTGCCGCGTTCAACCGCCTTACCTACGCGGAGCTCGGCCGGCGCGCCGCGAGGGAGGCGTCCTCCCGCGGCGGCGCGGTCGTCGACGCCACGTTTCGCCACCGTCCCGACCGCGAGAGCTTTGCTGACGCGTTCGCCGACGCGGCGCCGTTGCTGTTCGTCGAATGTCGTGCGCCGGCCCGCGTGCTCGCGCAACGGGCTGCCCAGCGTGAGATCCGGCCGGGACGCGTCTCTGACGCGTCACTGTCAGTCGTGCTCGACGAGAGCTCGACCTGGGAGCCGCTGGACGAGGTGGTGCCCGAAGCGCACGTGACCCTGCGCACCGACCGGCCCGTTGATGCGCAGCTCGAAGACTTGCGCGCGCTGCTGGACAGGCGGATCGGCCTGCTGACGACGCGCGAGCCACGTACGCCCGGTGTCCCCGAAGTCCGCGCGCGCCTCGGAGACGTCACTCGGCCCCGGTACGAGTGCCCTACGAGCTGAGGAACTCGCGCAGGTGTCCGGGCAGCACACGCAGCACGCTCGCCGCCTCACCGGGCGAGATGTGGTGGGCGAGCACCCTGCCCGCGGCCGCGGCCGCGAACGACGCCTCGGTCTCGCCGCCCAGGCGCGCCTCGTCCGCGATCCGCTCCAGGAAGCTGTCGAGGTCGCGGGCGCGATCCGGGGTGCGGCTCGGATCCCAGCCCTCGTAGAACACGCCTCTGACGAAGATCGGCAGCTGCGCGGCGAGCGCCGCCGCCTCATTCACCGAGAGATGGTCACGCAGCGCGTGCAGGAAAGCGCGCAGCACCCGATACGCGTGGTGGCTGTCATCGGTGGCGAGTTCCTCCGACAGCTCGTTGAGCCAGATGTGGGTCTTCTCGACACTCCGGTCGATGACGTCTAAGCGCGTCGTGGTCATAAAGATCAACCTCCAATCCCGGGACATGTGCCCGGGGTTGCGATCCCCTCATCGTGGCTGGAGAGCGGTCGATCCGCATCGGTAATTCTCCCGGTCGGCAGACACGCCTGGCTCCCGCCCGGGAGCCAGCGTGGCGGATGCCTTGACGATCATTGCGAAGGGCCGATACCCGGACCATTGCGCTCGGTCAGCCATCGGATGCGGATGGCCTGTTCTCGCTGGGCCTCGTCGAGCGTGAGGTCGAGCGCGGCGAGCGCTTGCTCGTGCTGCGGGATCCATCGATCTCGCAGCGCCCGCAGGCGTCGGGCGGCGCGGCCGAGCTCGGCCGAAAGCTCGGCGTCCGCCCGCTGCGCGATGGCGTAGCGGGCGGCGGCACGGGCTGCTTCCGAACCAGCGCGCGCGAGCAGGAGCGCGGCGGAGCTGGCGCCGAGCGCAGAGAGAGGCGGGGGCTTCGGGATGTCGATCGCCTCGGCCCGAGGGAGCTGCGCCCCCATCAGGTTTCTCCAGGAGAGCTCGAGCGAAGCTCGGGCCTGGGGGTGGCGGGCGAGCAGCTCGAGACGAAGCTCGCCATCGACGAGGCCGGCACGGTCGGTCCAGATCTCGACCTGAGACGCCGCCTCGAGCCAGTCGCGTCGCGCCTGCTCGGCCTGCGCACGTTCGCGCGACTGCTCGGCCAGCAGTACCTGGCGCTTGCGGTCGAGCAGCTCGGCGCCGCGGTGGGCGACGTCGAGGCGCCGGAGCAGCCACGTCCGGCCGGCTCTACCGGGCGGGATCCGAAGCGCCATCCCGTCGGTCGGGTCGGTAGCGGGCCTGCAGGGTGTCGGGGCTGACCATCGACAGCTCCGTGCGGGGCAGGATCGAGGCCACGTTCCAGGCGCGATCGAGGGTGTCGTCCAGCGAACGGCTCTCCTCGAGGGGCTGGGACAGGAACTCGGTCTCGAACGCGCTGCGCGCGCGCAGGTAGTCCAGGTCGCTGGGGGAAAGCGCGTCCTCGCCGACGACCTCGGCGAGGTCCGCGGCCTGGCGGGCGCGGGCGGCGATGCCGTACAGCTGAGCGGAGATCTCCAGATGGTCATCGCGGGTCAGTCCAGGACCCGCGCCGCGGTGCATCAGCCGCGACAGCGACGCCAACGGGTCGAACGGCGGCGAGATCCCGCGCGCGTACAGCTCCTGGCTCAGGACCAGCTGACCCTCGGTGATGTACCCGGTCACGTCGGGCACGGGATGGGTGATGTCGCCGGCGGGCATGGTCAGCACCGGCAGTTGCGTCAGCGATCCTTCGATCCCCTTGATCCGCCCCGCACGCTCGAGTACCGAGGCTAGGTCGCTGTACAGATAGCCGGGATACCCCCGGCGGCTCGGCACCTCGCCGCGCGCAGCCGAGACCTGGCGGACGGCTTCGCAGTAGTTGGTGAGATCGGCGAGAACGACTAAGACGTGGCGGTGGAGATCGAAGGCCAGATACTCGGCCACCGTGAGGGCGACTCGCGGGGTCGCGATCCGCTCGACGATTGGCTCGTCGGCGGTGTTGATGAACAGAGCCAGGTCGGCGAGATCCGTGCGGCGTTCGAGCACGCTGCGTACGACATGAACGTCCGCGTGCGGCAGACCGAGGGCCGCGAACACGATCGCGAAGGGCTGGCCCTCGACATGGGCCTGGGCCGCGATCTGCGCGGCAAGCTCCAGATGCGGCAGGCCCCCGACCGAGAACACCGGCAGCTTCTGGCCGCGCACGACTGTCGCCATCCCATCGATCGCGCTGACCCCCGTCAGGAGCGCCTCACTGGGAGCCGCCCGCAGGGCCGGGTTGATCGGGGCGCCGGCGACCGGCCGGCGCTCGCCGCCGAGAACACTCGGACCACCGTCGATCGGTTCGCCCCGGCCGTTGCAGACCCGCCCCAGCCATCCCGCGCCAACCGGGATCCGCATCGGCGCGCCCGAGAACGCCACTCGCGCGGAATCGAGCCGCATCCCCGAGGTTCCCTCGAGCACCTCGACCACCGCCAGGTCGGCGTGCACGTCGAGCACCGTCCCATGCCGCACCTCGCCCGACTCGAGCCGGATCTCCGCGACCTCATCCCACCCCACGCCCGCCACGTCCTCCACGACGATCAAAGGCCCGCGCATCGAGCCGATCGCTCGGTACTCGATCGGCGCCGGCACGCTGATTCGTGGCGCGCGCGCGGTCATCCCGGCGACCCCGCAATCGCGTCGAGCGCCTGCATCAGCTGCTGGCCAATCTGCTCGACCTCGGCGGCGCCGTCGGGCGGCGTGTCGTAGCGAGCGCGCAACGCACCCGAAAGATCGGCCGCCTCGAGCTCAGCGGCCGAGACGCCGCGCGCGAGCAGGGCGGTCAGGCGGTCATGGATGTCGAGCACGAGCGCCAGCAGCGCGCGCTGCTTACCAGGAGCGCTGAACTGATCGTTCTCGAGTACCGCGCTCTGCTGCAGCACCGCCTCGCGCAACAGGCGCGCGGTGCGCAGCGTAATGCGTTCCTGACCCGGTAACGACTCGGCGCCGACGAGCTGTGCGATCGACTCGATCCGGTCGGCGTCGGTGAGCAGCCGCAGCGCTCGGGTCCGCCGTTCGCCCCACCCGGGGTCTCCGTTCTCCGCCTGCCAGGCGGCCAGCTGGTCGACGTCGCGAGCCGAGGAGTCATGCCAGCTCACGGCGGGATAGTGACGAGCGTAAGCGAGGTCGCGATCGAGCGACCACACCGCGCGCACGAACCGCCTGGTGTGCGAGGTCACCGGCTCGGTGAGATCCCCGCCGGGCGGGGACACCGCGCCGAGAATGCTCACCGACGCGACCGCGCCGCCCAGTGTCTGGACCCGACCAGCCCGCTCGTAGAAATCGGCCAGCGCCGAGGACAGACCGGCCGGATAGCCCTCCTCGGCGGGAAGCTCGTTGGTGCGCGAGGCAAGCTCGCGCAAAGCCTCCGCCCAACGGGAGGTCGAGTCGGCGATCACCACCGCGTCATAGCCCATGTCGCGGTAGTACTCGGCGACCGTCACGCCGGTGTAGATGCTCGCCTCGCGCGCCATCACGGGCATGTTCGAGGTGTTGGCGATCAGCACGGTTCGATCGAGCAACGGCCGTCCGGTCCGCGGATCCTCAAGCGCCTCGAAGTCCTCGAGCACGTCGGCGAGCTCGTTCCCGCGTTCGCCACACCCGACATACACGATCACCGACGCGTCGCACCACTTGGCGATCTGTTGGAGCGCCACCGTCTTGCCGGTGCCGAACCCGCCCGGGATCGCCGCTGTGCTCCCGCGAGCGATGGGGAACAGCAGATCGAGGACTCGCTGACCGGTGACGAGTGGACCGGCCCCGGCGAGCCGGGCCCGGGACGGGCGGGGCCGGCGGACCGGCCAGCGCTGCCTCAGCCCGAGCTCGCCGCCGCCCACACGAGCGACGGTGTCGCCAGGATGAATCTCGCCCGCCGCGGCGATCCAGTCGACCCTCCCAGCCACGCCCGGCGGAACCAGCAGGTGGTGGTCGATCGTCGCACTCTCGACGATCGTTCCAAGCGCGGCGCCTTCGCTCAGCTGCTCGCCGCTCCGGACCGAGGGGGTGAAGGTCCATGTCCGCCCTTGCGTCGGCGTATGCCGGGTGCTCCCAGGCTCGATCCATGCACCCGCGGACCGAAGAGGGCGCAGGATCCCGTCGAACACCCCTCCCAGGAGGCCCGGACCGAGATCCACCGCCAGGGGCCCGCCGGTCGCAATCACCTCGTCGCCGGGCCTGAGTCCGCCCGTGTATTCGTACACCTGAACGGTGGCGCCCGGTCCTTCGAGCGCGATCACCTCTCCGGGAAGGCGCTGCGGCCCGACCTCGACCAGCTCGCGCATCGCCAATCCGGCTTCCGTTTCGACCTCGACGACCGGGCCGTTGACGCGCGTGATGATCGCCTCGCTCATCGCCACAGCCGCTCGAACTCGCCGGCCATCGCGTCAACGATGCGGTCGACCTGTGCCCGCAGCGAGTAATCGATCTCGCGGGTACCGGCGCGCGCGACGAATCCGCCATCGGTCGTCGCGACGACCTGAACCGGCGCGGCCATGGCGAGCCGCTCGCGCGCGTCGACGGCCAGCCGGTGGAGCAGCCCCTCCAGGCGCGGATCCCCGACCAGGTCTCTCACCGCCCGGTGCGCGGCGGCACGCGCGTCGATCAGCACTGCGCGCTGTGCCCGCAGCACCGTTCCGCGGGCGCCCGCCCGAGCCTCCGCGAGCCGCTCGCGCTCGTCGAGCTGCGCGAGGCGCTCCGCGCCGGCACACCTTCGCGCGATCACGGCCGAGGCCTCGGCCTTCGCCTGGACCAGAATCTGCTCGGCGCCACGGTCTGCCGTCCGCCGGATCGCGTCGGCCTGTTCGGTGGCGGCGCGAAGCTCGACCTCGCGCACGGTGTCGAGCGTTCCGTTCGCGGTGATCATTGGTGCAGCACCACCCACAGCCGCTGTCCGGCCTGTTCGAGCTCGTCCACTGCCAGCGCGGCGTGCGCCGCGGGGGTCAGGATCACCAGTGCGACGTCCGCCGGCAGCGCAGCCCACGCAGCGCGTGCGCCGGCTGGATCCGCCGCGGCGGCCACGTCCACGCCGGCCAGCGCGAATCCGCGTAGCCGCCCACCTTCGCCGATCGCGACGATCCCGCTCATCTCACGTCGCTACGCCTTTCCGATCAGGATCACCGCGACGATGAGCCCGTAGATCGCGATCCCTTCGGCGAGGCCGACGATCACCAGGGAGCGGCCGAGCATCTCGGGCTTCTCGGCGATCGCCGCCAGGGCAGCCGAGCCGGTGTAGGAGACCGCGACGCCAGCGCCGAGGGTGGAGCCGGCGACGGCGATTCCCGCCCCGATGAAGGCGTCGCCGGAGCGGCTGGTGGCGGCCGCGGTGGCGGCTTGCGCGGGATCGACGATCCCGGCCATCATCAGCCCAACGCCGAGCAATGCGGCGCCGAGCAGTGTCACGTTGATTCTGAACAGCCACCGTACGCCCATCCGGGGCCACCGGTGCAGCAGGCTTTGCGCGAGCGCCCCGCCGACGGCGGCCCCGGGCAACCCGAGCAACACGGACTCGATCATCTTGCCTCCTTGGTTGAGATAAGTGGCAGGCGAAACGGCGTGAACGGGCGACCCTCGCCGATGAACAGGCGTGAGAACAACTCGTAGTACTCGAGGCGGAGCGCCTGCACGGCGACGACGAGCCCTTCCAGGGCAAACGCCGCCGCCCAGCCGACGGCGAAGGTGAGACCCGCGGCCGCGTCTCCGATCGGCGTTCCGGTGAGGCTCCCCGCCGCGTGCAGCACGACCTGGCCGATCGCCGCGTGCATGAGCCCGAAGGCGGCCAGCCTCGCGAACGAAAACACGTTTGAGAACAGCCGGAGCAGTTCGTCGAGCAATCCGATCATTACCTCGAGGACGGCGGTGGGCCCGGTGCCGGCCTCGGCACGGAGTCCCAACAGGAGGCCGAGGACCGCCACGGCGATGACGAGGAGCCCGGCCGGCTCCAACACGGCGGTATGGGTGAGCACCCCGACCGCCACGAGACTGCCGCCGCCGAGCAGCAGCAGTCCGGGCACGCCAGAGGCCGCAGTCAGGGCGAGCAGCAGTCCGCCCTCGCGGTAGCGGTTGACGATCCCGATCACGTAGCCGGCGGTGAGCAGGCCGACGCCCGCCACGATCGCGATCACGAGCAAGCGGGTGGGGGAGTCCAGCGGATCAAGCCACAGCGTCGGCAGGACCTTGCTGGGGCCGAACAGCTCCCCGTAGAGCGACCCGAACAGGGCGGCCGCAGCTCCCGCCGCGGCGATCATCGGCCACACCCTCCGCAGTGACGCCAGGCGGGGATGGCGGCTGCGGCTGAGCGCGAGCGCGGCGAGGACGATGAGAAGCCCGTCGCCGACGTCCCCGAACATCATCCCGAACATGAGGCAGTACGTCACCGCGACGAACGGCGTCGGATCCACGTCCTGGTACGGAACCGCGCCGTAGGTGGTGAGCAACGGGCGGAACGGGTCGGCCGCCGGCGCGGGCGCGAGCAAGGTCGGCGGTTGTCGCCATCGTGGGGTTCGGAGCTCGACCAGCGCGACTCCCAGCTCCTCCAGGCTCGACGCTACCTGGGGCAGCGCGGGCCGTGGCGCCCAGCCGACGAACAACAGGAAGTCTCCGTGCCGCACCGCGCTGGCCCTCCGGCGATCCAGCTCCACCTCACCGGCGAGCAGGTCTCGGGCGCCTCTTCGTTCGAGTTCCGCGACGTCCGGGGCCTCGCGAGTCAGCGCCGGGCTGCTGCCGGCCCGCCCGCGATGGTCGCTGTCAACACGCCTCAGGGCCTCCAGTGCGGGGCCCTCGCCGGTGCCGAGCGGCCCGCTGAGGTCGATCACCCCGAGCTGCGCCATCGCGACCAGGACATCGCGAACACGGTGGCGGGGCGCAACCACGGCCACCCGCCGCATCCGCACGGGGAACGCTCGTTCAGCCGGTCTCACCGAATCGCTCCTGCGTGGCTCCAGGTGAGATCTCCCTCATCGCGCCACGGTCGGCCGACGTGAGTGCGCGGGCGGTGCGCTGGGCGTCGACGGCCAGCAGCGCGACCGCGGCGAGCACCACCGCTTCGTCGTCTATGCCGCGTAACAGGGCGTGCGCGTCATCCTCCACGCGATCCCACCACCCGAGTTCAGCCCGCCACAGCTCGGCCGGCTCCGCGATGTCGGAGAGCGCCCAGCGGGCTGCGGGATTTAGTGCGTCGCGAAGCTCGGGCAACGTGTTGGCGGCGAGGACCCGCTGATCGATGCCCGGATAGAGCAGAAGCTGCGCTGCGTGCTCACGGCTACGGACCACCAGCAGCTCGCGCGCGACGAGCAGGGCCCCTGCGCCCGCCACCCAGTCAGCCGCCTCGGGGGCCGACTGCTGGACCCGGCGCGCCCAGGCCACTCGGAGTCCGAGCGCCAACTCGGCCGAAGAGCTGGTCCGTGGCGCGCCCCACGCCGAGCCGGCCACGGCGCGCGCCAGCTCCTCGACCGTGCGCGCATGCTCCGCCTCGTTCCACGCGGTGGCGAGCGTCCCGAGGACAAACGGGCGAGGTTCGCGGCCGTCACTGGCCAGCGCGGCGAGGCGGGCATCGATGTTCACCAACTCGAACCATCCGGCGAGGGCCCGAACCAGCGCACCGCCGGCAGCGGGCAGCCAGCCGGCGAGGATCCGAAGGTGCCAGAGGAGCGTCTCGACAACCCCCCGCTGTGCCGCCGCGAGCTCCTGGCCGGCACGCACGCGCTCGCCATAAGCGCTCCCGGCCAACGCCCCCAGGCCGTCGCCCAGCGACCGCGACGCGGCCACCTCGCTCGCGTGCGTAGGGCCGATCGCGCGGCTCAGGAGCAGGCGGGCCCGGGTAACCCCGGCGGTCCATCCGGGCTTCACGGCTCGTCCTCCAGCAGCCGCGTCACGATCTCCTCGACCAAAGCCGGGATGCGCTCACGCCCGCGCGCGCGGACGCGGCTGGCCTCGCGCTGTGCGTCGTCGAGCATCGCGCGCGAGCGCTCCTCGGCCAGCGCGCGACGCTCGAACAGGAGCTTCGCCGCCCGTCGCTCGCCTTCCTCGTGCGCTTCGGCGAGAAGCCGAGTACGCTCCCGGCGCGCTGCCTGCTCGGCCTCGGCCGCGCCCGAGCGCGCGGCGGCGAGCAACCCCTCAAGTCGCGCCTCGATGTGGTCGAGGTCGTCGAACAGGAACGCGACCTCTCCCGCAAGCTCATCCCCGGCCGAGGGAACAGCGAGCATCGTGGCCGCCGCTCCAGGCGGTGGTCGCACCCGCCGGAGCCGCTCGAGCAAAGGGGTCAGGGGAGGCAACTCAGATGGGGGTTGAGTGGGCCGCCATCAGCGCGCCGGGCGGGGAACTGCCAGCACGGCGCATGCGGCATCGTGCATGACCGCCTCGCCGGTGCTGCCGAGCAAAAGCCGCGCGGTGGGCCCCCATCGCCGTGACCCGATCACCAGCAGGTCCACGGTCTCCGACAACCCCAGCAGCGCGTCGGCCGGGCGACCACGCGCCACCACGATGTCGGGCTGCTTCTCCGTCAGTTGTCCCGCGGCCGCTGCGTGCTCGCGAATCCGCTCCATCTCGTCGTGGATCACGTCATCCCATGTTGTGCCGAGGACATTGGGCAGGGACGACCAGCCCAATCCAGGCGGTCTGTCGTCGACGACCGCGAGCGCCTGAAGCGCGGCACCCGCGCCGGCGGCAACGGAGGCAGCGAAGTGGAGCGCGGCTTTTGACTCGGGCCTATCGTCGTAGCCGACGCCGATGCGGCGCAGAGGGCGGGGATCCGCATGCAGCCCGCGAGGCGCGACGGCGAGCGCGCACTCGAAATGGCAGAGCAGCTGCCGGGTGCGCTTGCCGATCCGGACCCGTCCCTCTGGCCCCAGACGACTCGAGCCGACCACGAGAAGATCACGATGGTGACGCCGCACGACGCGCTGGAGCGAGCGTGCGACGGAATGGTCGCTGGCCGTCACCGTCCTCGCGCCTGGCGCGAACGAATCGCGCGTTTGGCGCAGGATGCGGCGTGACTCCTTGCGCAGGCTCGCGGCGTTGAGCTCGGGAGGCGATGGCAAGAGGGGGGTGGTATGAACCGCGACGAGCATCAGCTCAGCGCCTGTCGCCTCCGCCAGCATTCGCCCGAGCGTGGCCGCATCCTGTCCCTCCGGGAAGCCGTCGATGCCGGCGGCGATGCGCGCAATCGCCGGCGAGCGTCCGCGGCCGCCTTGCCGCAGTTTCCTCGTGCGCGACTCGGTGTGACGCTTTGCGACTGTGCTGCTCATGCTTACGCCGACACCGTGACGGGGAGGGCGCTCCAGTCGGATCGGTCTGCATTCCGTAAATCGGACGCGTAGGCGAACGGATGGTGGAAGACGTCGAGAGCATGCCGGCGGTCATGGACCTCGGCGCAGAACCGCTGGTCGTGCTCGGTGTCCGTCACGGTTACGAACAGCCGATCGTCGGGAGTCAGCCACACGAGGCGAACGTGGAGACCATCGCCCGAGCGGCTATTCAGCTCACGTGTAGTTGCTGGGGCTGACGCGATCATGCGGCTCCTCTCGAGTGGCGGCTATGACGACTTTCCCAAGGGCGCTGCGCGGAGCCATCCCGTGCCCGCCGCTGTCGTGTCGTGGAAAAACCCTGATCAGCTCAGCCAGGTCTCGCCGACACGGTCGCCTCGGCAAGCACCATCTGAACGAGCTCGGGGATCGCATCTTGCACCTCGGGTGAGAGATCGGCACCGGTGTCGAACTGAGCGCCCTCCACGGCATAGACGAGAAGCCTCGCCGGGAGCCGGCCGAGCGCCCGGGCCAGCTCGATCGTCTCATCGAGCCCGATGGCGTGCGTCGAGGAGCGACGTGTGAGCCCGCGGGGCAGCGGACCGGAGGAGGCGTCGAGCCGCCGGATCGTGCCTGGAACCGAGCCCGAACGCATCGTTTCGGTGACGATGACGACGTCGCGCCCGAGACATGCCTCGGTCAGTGTCGTCGGCTCGTCACCGATCTCGCGGACTTCGATTCCCGCCTGGGCGGCGCTTCCGCGTACGCGGCGGGCGATGAGGAGACCGGCACCATCGTCGCCCCGCAGCTCGTTCCCGATGCCGACCACGAGAACCCTGCCTCGGCGTTCGTCAGCCACGGTCGACGGTCAGCTCCAGGAAGTGCGTCGCGCAGGAGATGCAGGGATCGTGGTTGCGGATCGCCTGCTCGCAGCGAAGCCTCAGCGCCTCATCGGGGAGTCCCGCATTGCGTTCGACGACCGCACGCAGATCCTCCTCGATCGCACGCTGGTTCTGGGAGGTGGGCGGGACGATCCGGGCGTCGAGAATCGTGCCCTCGTCGTCGATCTCGTACCGGTGGTGAAGCAGGCCGCGGGGCGCCTCGGTCGCTCCGTGGCCGACACCCGCACGCGGGTTCACCTCGATCGCCGGCGCCTCTGGCGGCTCGTACGCGTTGATCAACGCGAGCGCCTCGTCGGTGGCCTCGACCAGCTCGACCGCGCGGACGACGATGCTCTGGAACGGGTTACGGCAGGTGGCTCCGAGCCCACCCTCCGCGGCCGCTTCCCGCGCCACGGGGCGCAGGGAGGCGGATCCCAAGCTGTACCGGGCGAGCGGCCCGGTCAGGTAGGAGCCCCGCTCACGGAGCCGCGCGTGCAATGCGTTGGAGTGCTCGCACGTGCTCCTCGACGATGTGCTCCTCAAACTGCGACGGGGAGATGTCGAGACCGCGGTCGGAGGCGATCCGCCCGCGGTCCATGGGGTAGGCGGCAACATCGCGCAGCGCCACGTGCTCGGGTCCGAGCTCGACGTCAGGGAACAGCAGCGTCGCCGCCCAGCCGACGGTGTCGAGCGCGGCTTGGCGTGCCTGCTCGAGCGGCTCGGTGAGCGTGCCGAGCTCGGCGCGGGTGGGGACCCGGTAGAAGCCACCCACTCGGACGTTGATCGGATGTATTTCCCGGCCGCCGATCAAAGCCATGATGGCGTTCCCGGCCTGCTTCATCTGGAGGCCGCGCTCGACGAGCTCGCGATGATCTCTGGCCATCTCGACCGCCGAGGTGTACCCGAGGAAATCGGGAGCGTGGAGCATGTACACGTGCAGGCTGTGACTCTCGATCCACTCCCCGCAGTAGAGGAGCCGGCGGAGGTCGCGGATGGGACCCTCGTCGATCGTCACGCCGCAGGCGTCCTCCATCGCCCGGACGGCGCTCATCTGGTAGGCCACCGGGCAGATGCCGCAGATCCTCGCGGTCAGATCGGGGGCTTCGGTGAACGCGCGCCCGCGCAGGAACGCCTCGAAGAAGCGCGGCGGCTCGTAGATGCGCAGCTTCACCTCGCGCACCTCGCTCCCCTCAAGCCTGATATACATCGCGCCCTCGCCCTCGACGCGCGCGAGGTAGTCGGTCCGGATGATTCGCTTCCGACTAGCTCCGCTCATGCGTCTCGCTCGCTTGGCGGAAGGCGGGTGCGGCGGCGTTGAAGGTCCGGTAGATCCGGACCAGATCGGGGTCCTCGAGCCCAGACCAGGCGTCCAGCGACGCGGTGTTGGGCGTCTCCTTGGGGCCGTAGCAGCCGTAGCAGCCGCGGTCGTAGGCTGGGCAGATCGCCCCGCAGCCCGCGTGGGTGACCGGGCCGAGGCACGGTGTGCCGTGGGCCACCATCACGCACACCGTCCCGCGGCGCTTGCACTCCACGCACACGCTGTGCGCTCGCACGTGCGGGCGCCGGCGGTTCAGGTGGGCGCTGATCACCTCGAGCAGCTGGCGTTTGTTGATCGGGCATCCATGGAGCTCGAAGTCGACCGTGACGTGGGCGCTGATCGGCGTGGAGGTTTTCAGCGTCGAGATGTAGTCGGGCGAGGCATAGACCACGCGCGTGAACTCATCCACGTCGGCGAAATTGCGCAGCGCCTGAATGCCGCCGGAGGTCGCGCACGCACCGATCGTGATGAGCGCGCGAGAGCTCGCCCGGATCGTCTGGATGCGCTCGGCGTCGTGGAGCGTGGTGATGGAGCCCTCGACCAGGGACACGTCGTAGGGCCCCTCGACCGGCGCGCTCGAGGCCTCGATGAAGTAGGCGATCCGGAGGTGCTCGGCCAGCGTCAGCAGCTCGTCCTCGAGATCCAGCACGCTCAGCTGGCAGCCGTCACACGAGGCGAACTTCCACACCGCCAGGGTCTTCCTGCCGTCCCCGTCCATCAGAGCTCCCGGATGGCCAGCCAGGGCTCAAGCTCCGACCAGCGGTAGACCGGGCCGTCACGACACACCAGCGAGGGGCCCAGTTGACAATGGCCGCAGTGGCCGATCCCGCACTGCATGTTGCGCTCGGCCGAGACGTAGATCCGGTCGGCGGCCACGCCCGCCTCCCGGAGCGCCGCGGCCGTAAAGCGCATCATCACCTCCGGACCACACGACATGGCGACGGTTGCGGCTGGGGCGAGGCCGGCGCGGCGGACTAGCCGCGTGACCACGCCGACGTGGCCCAGCCACTCGGGACCGGCGCTGTCCACGGTCACCAGTGGCTCGAGGCCCCGTTCCTTCCATTCTGCGAGCTCTCCAACGTACAGAAGCTGGTCGGGTGCCCGGCCTCCGTAGAGCAGCACCAGGCGGCCATAGCACTCTCGGCGGTCAAGCATCCAGAGCAACGCCGGTCGGAGCGGGGCGAGTCCGATCCCCCCGGCCGCGATCACGACATCGGCGCCCTCGGCCTGCTCCACCGGCCACGGCCGGCCGAACGGCCCGCGCACTCCCAACACCCGCCCGGGCTCGGCGGCACAGATCGCCGCCGTGGCGAGGCCCACCTCGCGCACGGTGTGCACGAGTCGCTCGGGGTGGTCGGGATGTCCGCTGATCGAGATCGGAACCTCACCGGAGCCTCCCGCGGAGAGCATCGTGAACTGCCCTGGGGCGAACGCGAACGGATTCCCGGAGCACGCCCGGAGCTCCAGCGTCCACGTGTCGCCGGTGTCCTGACGCCGGTCGAGGACCTCGAACAGCTCGGGCACCATCGGACCGCGGCTCGCGGACAGGGCCGCCGGAGATGCTTCAGGCATTGCCGTAGACGTCGAGCAGCTGGAGCCGGGTTGCCTGAAGTCTCGAGATCAGGCTGGCCACGAATCGACGCATGAGCTGGTAGCCCAGCTCATGGTCTTCCTCGGACTTGCCGCGCAGGCAGGCGCCGTCGAACACCACCAGGTCGCATGCGTCGACTGCGCGCGCGTCGAGTTGCCAGCGATACGGCGGGAACAGCCACGACAACCCCACCGGGTCGCCGGCATGAAGCGTCTCGATCACGAGGGTGCCACGCCCCGGCGCGTGAACCTCGATGGCGACGCTGCCGCGGCGGATCAGAACGAACCGATCGGCCGACTCGCCCTCGCGCAACAGCATCGCGCCGGCCGGCACGTGCTCGTTGTGGCCGCACCCCGCTATCAGCGCGAGCTGGTCGGTGGACAGCCCCTCGAATACCGGCGCGGCCGCGATCAGCTCGTCAATCCCCTGCACCGGATCTCTCCTCCGTTGAACGGATCGCTCGCACTTCCTCCGTGATGTCGATTCCAACCGGGCACCAGGTGATGCATCGCCCGCAGCCGACGCACCCCGAGCTGTCGAACTGATCCCACCAGGTGGCCAGCTTGTGGGTCATCCACTGGCGGTACCGCGACCGCGGCGATCCGCGCGCCGCCCCGCCGTGGACGTGGGAGTAGTCCACCGTGAAGCAGGAGTCCCACCGCTGGTGGCGCTCTACGTGCTCACCTGCCAGGTCGGTCACATCCTCCACGGTCGTGCAGAAGCAGGTCGGGCAGACCATCGTGCAGTTGCCGCAAGTGAGGCAACGGTCGGCGACCTCATCCCATCGCGGGTGCTCGTAGTTGCGGTACAGCAGCTCCTTGATTCCGGCGGTGTCGAGCTCGCGACCCATCTGCGAGGCGGTGCGCGCGTGGACGGCGCCGGCGGCGACGCGCTCGTGCCGGGCCGCCGGCTGGTGCGGCACGTCGCCGAGCAGCGCCGCGCCGCGATCTGAGCCGATCTGCACCGTGAAGTAGTGACGGTCGTCGTCGATGAT
>CAWKHK010000013.1:0-22139 GCA_963849425.1 uncultured Solirubrobacteraceae bacterium
CTCGGTCAGCGCCAGATCGAAGCCCTGCTCCGCCACCGGTCCGGTGTTCATCGACACGCAGAAGCAGGTCCCGCCGGCCTGTCCGCACTGGACAGCCACCACGAACACGTCCTGCGCGCGGGCGCGATCGGCGGGATCCGGATGCGAGCCCCGGAGCAGGACGCGGTCGAGGATTCCCATCGCGTGCAGCTCGCACGACCGGGCCCCGAAGAACGCGTACCGGGGCGGCGTCCGTGGCGGCTCGTTGACGTCGACGAGCCCCCCCCGCTCGTCGACCCGGGCCCGCCACAGGCTCACCTCGGGTGGCAGCTGGTACTTCTTCCACGAGTGCGGCCCGACCGCATAGCCGAACAGGGCCTCGTCGTCGCGACGGCGGAGCCGGTAGTGGCCGCCGTCCTGCTCGTCGGTCCAGCCGACCGGAAGATCTGCCGCCCGGCGGATCTCGTCATACACGATCGCGTGGTCGCGAACCGTCGGTCCGACGATCGTGTAGCCGTGGCGGGTGAGCGCGCCGAACAACTCATCGAAGTCGCTTCGCTCGATGACGTGATCGAGAGCCATCCCTCATTGCTCACTTTACGCGGCGGGGGTTCGCCGATGTCTCCGCGCCCAATCCAGCGTAGCCGCTGATCGACGGGAAAGGGCTG
This sequence comes from uncultured Solirubrobacteraceae bacterium, assembly GCA_963849425.1. Lineage (GTDB taxonomy): Bacteria > Actinomycetota > Thermoleophilia > Solirubrobacterales > Solirubrobacteraceae > Palsa-744. Next base: position 648 of record CAWKHK010000013.1, read on the forward strand.
ACGACATCCTGCCTGCACACGATCCCCCGGGGCGCGGTGTGCGCCGCCCACTCCACGTGACCCGCTACCGGCTCGGCCGCGGCCAGGCTCTCGAGCGCGCGCGCGAGCTCGACGCGGCGGCCCGCCCGCGAGGAATGGGCATCGCTTCCGAGAACGTGGATCACTCCCGCCCGTGCGAGCGTCAGCATTTCCGGCCTCGTCGACTCGTCAGTGAAGTACGCGGCTGTGGCCTGAACGAGCGCCCCCTTGGCGATCAGCTGTAGCAGGCGGTCGACGAGATCTGGGGCAACGTGGCGCTCGGGGTGTGCGATCAGCGCGCGGAAGCCGCGGACCCGAAGGGTCTCCACCGCCTTCTGGGGGGCCTCGTCAAGCGAGCCGGGGGCGGGCTCGAGCAAGATCGACGTTCCCGACCCTCCGAGGGCCACGGACGCCAACTCGGGATTATCGAGCGCATCGAGCATGTCCGCGGCGACCTCGCCACCCGGCAGCACGTGCGTGCTGCACCCCGCTTCCAGAAGCGCAGCCCCGAGCTCGGCCCGTCGCGCAGGCAGCTCGCCGATGTGCACCCCGTGATCGGCCCGGATGTGGGGAGTGGCACAGATCGCCGCAATGCCGTCGGCCTCCGCCTGCCTCGCCATCTCGACGGCATCGGCGAGGTCGCGGGCTCCGTCGTCGATCCCGGGCAGCAGATGGCAATGGAGATCGATCGTGCCGCGGACGCGCACGATCGCGCTCCGTGACTCCAGCTGGTCAGGCCGGACGGGTTAGGACACGGGCACGAGTACGGGTACAACGAGCACGGGACAGGGTGTGATGTGGAGCAGGCGGTCGGTCACGCTTCCCATCCAGAATCCGCCGAGGGCCGTGTGACCGCGGGTTGCCGCGACGATCAGGTCGGCATCGATCTCACGAGCGATGTCCGCGACCTCGTCCGCTGGGCGGCTCCCCACCTCGGGCCTTATCACCAGCGACGCGTTGAAGCCTTGCCCCGAAAGCTCGGAGGTGACTCGCTTCAGTCCCGTTTGGACGTCGGTCTCGTCGGGCCGCAAGGGGGGCCCGACCGCTCCTGCCCCCTCGACGTGCTCGACGACGTGAACGATCGTGATCGCTGCGCCGCCTTCCTGTGCCAGCTCCTTGACGAGCGGGAGCGCCTGCGCGGCGTCTTCCGACCCATCCGTGGCCCAAATGATCGACTTGAACATGTGACCCTCGTATCTCTCGTGCGTTTCAACGGACAACTGCTCGGCCTTCGCGACTCGAGGGAAGAATCGCTTTGCGCCCCAGTGTCCTGGGCCGACGTGTCAGGGCGCATCCGCACTAGCACGCTGTCGACTGCGAGCAAGTACGGATAGGCGGCCGGTCGAGCTGGAGTCGCTCGCGCCTATACGTACTTTTCCGACGCCATGACGCCGGCGAGCCCGGATGCTCGATCCCTGACCGTCGACCGCGCTTGCGGCATGTCCAATCAGTCCTGCCTCCTCCTGACGGTCGACCCGAGACAACCGGGCCTAACGAAATGACGCCCTTGCAGGTTCCCCCGGCGAGGGCGTCGCCCGTTGTACGGTCAAACAGCAATCGAGGTGAAATCATGACACTGAACGAACCCGACGAACCGCGGCTCGAAGGTGAGGACAAGCAACTGGTGGACCTGGTGACCGCGGTGCTGGTGGATCCGAACCTTCACACCGATACTCGCATGCGCCTCGACTAGGAGATCACCGAGATCCTCCGTTCCGCCGATGCTGATCTGTACCGCCGCTCCAGCCGCGCGCCTCACGCCCGAGGACCCGAGGCTCCCGAAGCTCGCGTCCATAGCGCGTCGGAGCTGACCTCGGTGCTCGTCGATCCGAATCTGCACACGGAGGTGCGGATGCGCATCCACCGCGAGATCTCGGAGGTCCTCCGCGACGCGTCAGCGACGGACAGCGGCGGGCGATCTTCGGGAGCGCCCCGGGGTTAGATGAGCCAGGGCCTCGAGCTCGAGCTCGAGCTGGGCGACGACGTGATCGGGATCCGGAATCAGCGCGGCATCGACCATGAGGCCGACCGTCACCTCGCCGCGGTAGCTGAAGATGCTCACGCTCATGCCGATGTGTCCCGAGGTCGGAGCCCAGACGAGAACCGTCCGCACCGGCGTACCGGCCAGATGGACCGGCTCGGTCGGCCCTGGGACGTTGGTCACGATCGCGGTTCCCTTACCCGTGAAGAGGTCGACGATCCTCCGCTCGATCGGCTCGGGGGTGAGGCCGGTGGCGCTCAGGAGGGCGTAGGAGATCGGTCCGTCGCGGCTCTTTTTGATTTCGGTCATTCGCTGGTGCACCTCGACGAGACGGCGGTAGCTTCCACTGACTCCGACGGGGAGCGGCAGGAACACCAGGCCGAACTTGTTGCCGAGGTCTCGTGGGACCGGCTGATCGAGCGGGCGCAGATTGAACGGCACCATCGCCTGGATCTCGCGGGCCGGCGCCCCGCGGTCCCGCAGGTAGTGGCGCAACCCGCCGCTGAGAGCGGCCAGGAGAACGTCGTTGACGGTGGCGTCGTGAGCTTGGGCGATCTCCTTGACCTGTGCCAGCGAGAGCGGCTCGCCCCAGGCGACGCGCCGGCTGATGCCCGGGTCGCCCTTGATCGCGCTGGCGGCGTCGGCCGGGGTCAGGAGCAGCCGGGCGGCGGTCGCGCCGTCGCGGGCGATCGCGCCGGCCACGCTTACGGCGTGCGAGGGGGAGGTCACCAGGCCGGCGCCCTGCCGGACCGCGGCGGCGCCGACGCGCCCGGCGGCGGCGAGGATCCGCTCGGTCGAGCCGGCGAGGCCCGGTAGGAACCGGCCAGACTGCGCGCGCGGCGGCTCGGGAATCGGCGGGGCGATCCCGGCCTCCGGGTCCGAATCGGTCAGCGAGAGCATCACCCTGGCCAGGGCGATTCCGTCAGCGATGCAATGGTGCATGCGGTTGATGATCGCCGCGCCATCGCCGAACCCGTCGACCAGATACGTGTGCCACAGCGGACGATTTCGATCGAGCGGCATCGTCATCAGGTCTCCGATCAGTTCCTGAAGCGCGGCGCGATCCCCCGGGGCGGGAAGCGCGAGATGGTGCACATGGTGCTCGAGCGCGTAGTCGGGATCGTCTTCCCATCGGGGCGCGCGAAGGGGGAGGCGGCCCTCGACGATCCGCTGGCGGAAGCGCGGGTAGCGGTCGACGAGCCGGCTCTGGATCACCTGCTTGACCCGCTCCCAGTCGGGTAGCTCATCGAACAGCTCGACCGAGTTGATCACCATCAGGTTCGTCGGCCGATCCATGTGCAGCCACACGGTGTCGGCGCTTGAGAGGCGAGCGCTCATGGTGAGGCCTTTCGGGCTCAGCTCCGAACGGCGAGCGTGACCAGCAGCGCCATGCCGTACGCGACCGTGACCGTCCCGACCACCCACAGCGTTGCGTCAAGGCGGCGCGTCGCTCCAGGGCTGAGATCGAGGTCGTGCAGGATGCCTCGGATGCCGAGCATCGCGTGGACCGTCACGGCGAAGAGAAAGCCCGTCTCGAGCACGAAGATGACCGGATTGGCGATGTAGCTCAGCACCTCGGTGTACGTGCGGAGCCCGCCCTTCTGATGCACGACGAAATGCTGGGCGACGATATGCAGCGTAGCCAGCGCCGCCAACGCCATTCCGCTGCCGGCCGTCCAGTGCCAGACGCGTGGCGAGCGCCCGCGCCGGTACTCACGAGCGGGAGACCCGGTCGGCGGCTCTCGCTGGGGAAGCTCGACGACGCTCATCACAGCGCTCTCAGTATGTGCAGGGCGGCGAGGATCGCGGCAACGGTCGCGAGGGCGGTGGCCGCCCAGAACATCATGCGCTCGCGGCCGACGGCGATGCCGCTGCCGACAAGCGCGACGCGAATCCCGTTGAGCCCGTGGAACAGTACGGCGGCGATCAGCACGGCCTCGAGCGCGAGAAAGCTCTTTGCGGTCACGAGGCTGAGGAAGCTGCTCCAGGCCGAGCGGCCAATCAGCAGCATCGAGAGCACCCCGAGGTGGAGGTAGAGGTAGCAGACAATCACCACACCGGTGGCACGGTGCAGCGCCAGGCCACGTCCTCCGTGGCCGCGCCCGCGTGGTGCAAACCAGCCGCTCTCCGCAGGTCCGGGGCCCTTGTGGCGGACCGGACCGGGAAGTGCGCGCTCGGCTGCGCCCGGAAGCTCATTGCTCGCGGGCTGGCTCATGGCTTGGCCTCCTTATCGTCATCGCGTCCGAACATCAACTCGCGTCGCAGCGCCATGATGCGTTCGGCCGGGATCGCGTTCGTCGGGCACGCGCTTGTGCACTCGAAACCCACGTGGCAGCGCCACACGCCTTCGGGCCGGCTCGCCCAGGCCAGCACGTCCTCGCGCTCGACGCCGCGCGGCTCCTCGAGCAGCCGCTCGGCCGCGGCCAGCGCGGCTGGCCCGACATAGTCGTGCGAGGTTGCGGCAACCGGGCACGCCGACAGGCACATTCCACACTCGATGCAGTCCTCCAGGCGCATGAAGTCGGCACCCGGCGGCGCGGCGCGATGGTGGTGATGGAGCGGGTGGTGGTCAAGCGTGATGTCGGTTTCGAGCGTCACCGCGGCGTTATCTGCTCGCATTTCCTCGCCGTGCCGGATGTCCGGTGGCGTTCCGCTCGACCGGATGATCGGGTGCGCATGCGGGAAGCGCGCGAAGAAGCCGTCCATCTCGACGACCAGGTCGGTGAGGATCGGCAGGTTCGCCAGCGGCTCGACCGTGATCTCCTCGCCGTGATCCTGCATCGAGCACACGCACGCGAGCTGCTCGCACCCGTCCACCTGCACGCCGCAGGTCCCGCAGGAGGCGTGCAGACACGAGTATCGCAGCGCCAGCGACGGATCGCGATGCCGCTGGATCCAGAGCAGAGCGTCGAGCACGGTTGACTGCGGCCCGACCGGGACGTCGAACTCGTCAAAGCGCTCGCCGCCGTCGTCGCGCTTATAGCGGTACACGCGCAGCCGGCGGGTTTGGGTCGCGTCGCTCATGCCGCCACCGGGGTGTAGTAGGCGGTATGGGGCAGCAGGACCGTGTCGGCAGTGCGGCAGGGCTCGTCGACGCCGAGCTTGCGGCAGACGACGTCGGCGCAGAGCTCCGCCATTCCGCGCAGCGTCGTGGACTTGCCGCCCGTGATGGTCACGAAGCCCTCGACGCCGTCTCGCTCGCGGTGATCGAAGGTCTCGAAGGTGCGCGACAGCTCGCGGCCGGTGGCGGCTCCGGTGGAACCGACCAGTGGTCGGGCCGCTGACCATGCCGCGCGGCGGGCGGCATGCCGCAGCGCCGGAATCAGCTTCGAGCCCTCGGTGTACATGCGCTCGACGTGATCCTCGGGCACTGTCAGATCGTCGGGGTCCTCGACCACCCAGGACGTGGTCCCGACGATCGACAGGCCGCGTTGGGGCACGACGATGTCGCCGTCGCCCGATTTGTGCATCCGGTTGATCACCATGTTGCAGAAGCGGCCGTGCACCGCGAGCAGCACCCCTGGCGATGGCGCGATCGGCACGGTGGTGCCGGCCATGGCCGCCACCTTTCCCGACCACGGCCCGGCCGCGTTGACGACCAGATCGGCGTGCACCTCGGCGGTCTTGCCGGTGACATGGTCGTGAACCTGGGCACCGGAGACCAGGCCGTCATGTGCGAGCAGACCGGTCACCTCCATGTAAGGTCGGATGTCAGCGCCGTTGTGGCGCGCGGTGGCCGCGAACCGCAGAACCAGGCGCATCGGGTCGACCGTGGCATCTGGGACCCGCACCGCCGCCTTCAGCTCGGGGTTCAGGTTCGGTTCGAGCCGCAGCGCCTCCTCGGGCGTGAGGCGCTCGGCCGGAATGCCAGCGCCCGCGCACGCTTCGACGAGCGGTTCGAGGTACTCGAGGTCCTCGTCGCACACGGCCACGAACAACCCGTCGTTGCACTCGAACGAGCCGGGAGCGATCCGCTTCAGGATGGTGTTCTCGCGGATGCATTCGACTCCGGCCTCACGATCGCCCACCGCGTAACGCCCCCCGCTGTGCAGCAACCCGTGGTGCCGGCCCGTCGTGCCGGAGGTGAGCTCCCCCCGGTCTACGAGCGTGACACGAAGCCCCCGCAGCGCCAGATCGTGTGCAAGGCCTCCGCCGGTTGCTCCTCCGCCCACGATCAGCACGTGCGCGTCATGTCGAGTGGACATAGCTGGTTCCATCTGCGTTGATTCGAAACGCGATCGTAGGCTTGCCGTAGGCCTTGAACATCGGTATCGCCACGTTGCCTTGCGTGGCCCACTGCGTCCGGCGCATGTGGTTCTTTGCGGATGCGAGACGGGGGCGACCGAGCCGTAAATCCACTGATGGACGCTGGCCTCGCCGTCGCGATCGTGCTCGCGGTCGCCTTTGCGCTCACCAACGGATTCGACGACGCCGCCAACTCGATCGCAGCACTGGTTGCCACGGGTGTCGCGACGCCCTTCCAGGCGATTGTGCTCGCATGCGTCTTCAACCCGTTGGGGCCGCTCCTCCTCGGGGCCGCGGTCGCGAATACGATCGGCGGGATCGTGACCGTCGCTCCATCGGCGGCCAATCAGGTGATCGGCGGGGGGCTTGCGGCGGCGGTGGCCTGGAACCTCGCGACGTGGAGTCGCGGCCTTCCCTCGAGCTCCGCGCAGGCGCTGGTCGGCGGCCTCGTGGGTGCGGCGCTCGCGGAGGGCGGCGTCGACGCGGTCAACTGGGGTGGCTTCGCCCACGGCCGCCCGGTCGGCGTGCTCGGCACGCTGGTCTCGCTGGCCATCTCGCCGCCCCTCGGCGCGCTTAGCGGTTGCTCGTCATCCGCGCGCTGAGGCGGATGGGACGCCGGGCGACACTGCGCTGGGCCATGCCGGTTCGCGGTGGACAATGGGCGACGGCCGCCGCGCTGGCGTTCAGCCACGGAGCGAACGACGCACAGAAGGCAGTCGGGGTGATTGCCGCGCTGCTGGTTGCCAATGGTCGGATCGACAATCTTGCCGCTCCGACGTGGGTGATCGTGGTCTGCGCGGGGGCGCTGAGCCTCGGCACGGCGTTGGGCGGCTGGCGGATCATTCGCACGGTGGGACGCGGCATCTACCGCTTCCAGTTGATCGAAGGCTTGGCCTCCACGGGGGCCTCGGCCGGCGTGATCTTCGGTGCGTCGTTGCTCGGCGCCCCCACTTCAACTTCTCAGGTGGTGGCGTCGTCGGTGGTCGGCGTCGGGGGTGGCCGGTGGCGGTGGCGGCACATCCATTGGAAGGTCGTTCGCCAGATGGGCATCGCCTGGCTGATCACGCTGCCGTGCACCGCGTTTCTCGCGGCCGGCGCCTACGCACTCTGGAGCTGGCTCACGTGAGGCACGGACGATGGTTCCTCCCGGAGACGCCCGACATTCTGGGGCTGTTGCGCGCTCAGCTCGCGGTCACGATCGACGGCGTCGATGCGTTCGCTGCGTGGGCTCGCGGTGATATGCGTGCCGCTGAACGCGTGCGCGATGCTGAGCGCCGTGGCGTCGCCGCCAAGCGAGCGCTCTTGGGCGCGCGGCGTTCGTGACGCCGCTCGAGCCCGAGGACGTGTTCGCGCTCTCCCGCGGCGTCGATTGGATCCTCAACTACGCGCGTGACCTGATCTCCGAGTCGGAGGCGATGGCATGCCCGCCGGATGCCGTGATCGCCGACATGGCAACGCTGCTCGGTGAGGCGGTACGTCACATCGACCAGGCCCTGGTCCACCTCGGCAGCGACGCCGACGCCGCGACTGCCGCCGCGGATGACGCGATCGAGGCCGAACAAAGGCTTGAGGGTGTCTACTACCGTGCCATGGCCGCCCTGCTCGACGAGCAGAGCAGGAGTGAGCGGATCGCGCGCCGAGAGCTCTATCGACGCTGCCTCCGGATCGGGGAGATCGTGATCGACGTGTCGGAGCGTGTCGTGTATGCCGTGGTGAAACAGAGCTGACTCGAGCCGGGAGCTACTCGCACGCGAAGTACCTGGCCGGAATGTGGGGAACCGCGGTCGTAGCGGTGATCGGATGGACATAGCGTCACGAGCAAAGCTTCATGCAGGCGCGTCACCCGCTGCCAGCGAACCCGACCCGAGGAGGCGCCGATGCCCGGCCTGAGCGGACGCATGTCGACCGTCGTAAAAGCGAAGATCTCGCACTTGCTTGACCGGGCGGAGGACCCGGCTGAGACGCTGGACTACAGCTACGAGAAGCAGCTCGAGCAGCTGCAGAACGTCAAGCGAGGAATCGCGGACGTCGTGACGGCCAAGAAGCGGCTGCAGCTGCAGGAGACATCGGTCAAGGAGCAGACGGGAAAGCTCGACGAGCAGGCGCGCCAAGCGATCGCCGCAGGTCGTGAGGACCTGGCGCGAGCGGCGCTCGAGCGCAAGCACCTGAGGGCGAGATGCAGTCGCTCGACCAGCAGGTGGCGCAGCTCGAGGATCAGCAGCAGAGGTTGATCGACTCCGAGCAGAAGCTGCAGGCGAAGGTCGAGGCGTTCCGGACCAAAAAGGAAGTCATCAAGGCGGAGTACTCGGCGGCCGAGGCGCAGGTGCAGATCTCCGCAGCCGCCACCGGGGTGGGCGAGGAGATGGCCGACGTCGGCCTGGCCATGCAGCGAGCGCTGGAGAAGACCGAGGACATGAAGGCGCGCGCTGATGCCGTCTCGGAACTCGAGGCCGCGGGCACGTTCGAGGACATCGCGCAACTCGGCCCGGCTCCGGACGACATCGACCGCCAGCTCGAACAGCTCGCGCGCTCGAACGCCGTCGACGAGGACCTGGCAAAGCTCAAGGCCGAGCTGGGGCAAGGCACCAAACCGGCCCCGGAGCTCGATCCAGGCGCGCCGGCCGGAGAGACGCGGCAATGATCATCCGCATCTTCGGCGAAGGGCAATACGAGCTGCCCGAGCGGGCGTTGGGCCGGCTTCACGAACTGGATGCCGACACCGAAAGCGCTGTCAGCGCGCGCGACAGCGAACGCTTCCACGACGCCTATGACCGGCTGCTCAAACACGTCCGCACCGAAGGCACGCGCCTCCGCCCCGACGATCTCAGACCGTCCGATCTGCTGCTGCCACCTGCGGACAGCAGCGTGATCGAGGTGGCCAGGGAGCTGCAGGCACTCGACCTGATTCCCGGGTAGGGGCCTTCGACGCAGGGCTGCTCGCCAGTCCGAGGGAGAGGACATCTCTTCTCGAGACGGGTCCGTGCCCCGGTGGACCCGACGGCTCGGCGCCGCGGAGACATTCGGCACGTAGGCGGCTCGCCTTGAGCGCCCTGACCGTCCCGCGCGGCAGGATCCTCGCTTCCCCACCTACGCCTGGCGGGTGTCCGGGGCGCACGATCGATCGTGTACGCCTCCGACGTCGCCCACCTGACACCAGAGTTGGAGTGGCTCTGCGCTGGTGTGACCGTCCTCGTCCTCGACGGAGCGATGTGGCACCGGCGACTGTTCTCGCATCTGACCATCGACGCGTCGCTGCCGACAGCCTGCACCTGGCCGGTCGGCTCGACCATCCTCACTCAGATCGGCCGCAGCGCTCGACCTCATGCCCAACTCAGCGCGAGGTCGGCGGCCTCTGCTCGAAGGCAGGTGCCGCCGACGATCGACTCGTGGTAAGGATCTGAACCGCAGGCCGCGAAGGGTCATGCATGCCCTGCGCCCTACTCGCCGGGCTCGACCGTGAATCGTTGCTCGCCGATCCGCACAACGTCTCGCTGTCACTGCGCTCCCCGGGCACCGCTCACAGGACATGACGGGATCTCCATCGCAGGCGTTCCGGTGACGCTTTGCTGGCTGCATCCGATTTGCGGATGACCACGGATTATCCGTGCTGGCGCTTCCCACCGCACGCGGTGGCGAACTGCCGATGATCCGCGCACCGGGCGGAGCTAGCTTCGTGGTCTTTCAGTTGGAAAGGAACTCGTCATGTCGATGCCATCCGATGTAGCACGCATTCTCGACAGACTGCTGGATCATGGTGGGAGCCAGGCACTCCCTACCTAACCGACGGCACGAGCCTCTACCGATACGTCGGCGCCGCCGTCAGTAACACCTGTGAGCAGTTAGTCTCGCTCGAGGACTGCCAGTCGCTCAAGATCTTGCTGTTCGACCTCGACGAATTGCGTGCTCTCAGGCTGCGACCAGTACTCGGCCCGGCTTCGATCGAGTCGGGAACGCGCCATCGGCTCCCGCAAACGTGAAGGCGGGCAGCGTCGGTGCGCATCCTTGCCTCGCGTGATGATCGCCCGAGGACACGCAGGCGCTTTCGCCGCCTGAATCGTCATCGGCACGCCGCCGCGCGCCAACGCTCCCCGATTGGCCGGCGAAGAATCGGGGGAGCCGATCCATCGGCGAAGGCACCGGGGAAACTACGGATACCGGCCAGTCACGCAGAACGGTAGGTTTGGTGAGCGTCGACGCGCCGAGCGTGGTGGCGGAGGCGTAACGTAGATGACGGGTGCATCGGGGCGAGAGCCCGCCGGCTCGTCGATAAGACGCCCTCTTTGGGAGAGGCTGATGATCGATCGAATCGGGGTCCGTTGTCCGGTGTGTCGGTCGGCGATGCCGATCGTCGTGTTGTGGGCGGTCGGTGAGACGTGTCCGCGATGCTCGCATCCCCTGGATGCCGCGAGCCGACGCCCCCGGCCACACGGCGTCCTCGGCAAGGCGCTCGAGCTGTCGCAAGCCACGGCACCCGGGCAAGCCGCTCGTCGGGGCACGCCGAAGCGATGAGCACCGCAAAGCCTGCTGACGCGGTGGCTGGAGGGGATCGCTCGCCACAGCCGAGACCGGCGCGGCGCGCGGTCAGCGTTCGACGCGCCCAACCGTGTCGGCGCGAGCGCGACGATCGTGCTCGCTGCGGCACCGGAGGCCTCGACCGACTTGACGGCCGCCGAGACCGACCGCCTCGTCGAGCTCGAGCAGGCCGTCGACCGCGGCCTGCAGACGTTCGTCGAGGTCGGCCAGGCGCTCGCCGAGATCCGCGAACGCAAGCTGTACCGCGCGAGCCATGACACGTTCGAGCGGTACTGCCGCGAGCGGTGGGGGTTCACTCGCCAGCGGGCGCTGCAGTTCATCAACGCTGCTGCGGTGACAACAGTTGTTGTCAAAGCGGGCCTGCCCGCGCCGACCAACGAGGCGCAGGCCCGCGAACTCGTCCCGCTGCGCAGGCGACCAGACGAACTGGAAACGGCGTGGCGCGACACCTTGATCGCGGCGACTGCGGCCGGCCGCTCACCCTGGGCTGAGCTCGTGCGGCAGAACGTCATCGAGGTCAAGCACCGAGATCACCCCTCATCGCCATCGCAGGCTGGCGTAGCCGCGCGCAGAGCGCACGAGGAGCCGATCCCGGCGGATACCGAAGGTGCCGTCGTCGGCGCGGTTGAACGCTTCGAGCAAGCGGTCGCCGCCTGGGAGCAACTGAACGCGAGTTGGGGACGTCTGGCACGGCCGCTCGGCGCGCAGACCGGGGTGGCGTTGCTCGCTCGACTTGAGCGCATCGAGACGTCAATCGCCAACCTCAAGGCCGAGATCGTGCAGAAGATCGGTGAGGGCGCCGACACGTTGATCTCGATGCCCGACGTTCGCGCCTCGACAAGGTCAGATGGCCCGCCGCGGCCGCTGATTCGGGTTGTGATCGCCGACGACCATGCAGTGGTGCGCCGAGGTATTCGGCAGGTACTCGACGCCGAGGATGGGCTCGAGGTGCTCGCCGAAGCCTCGAATCTGGACGGGACCCTCCGCTACGTGCGGGGGCACCATCCGGACGTGCTGGTGCTCGACCTCAACCTTTCGGGGGGATCGAGCCTGGGCGCGATCTCCGAGCTCCGCGCCGAGTTCCCGGACACGCAGATCGTCGTGCTGACGATGGAAGGCGAGCCGCGCTACGCCCGCGAGGCGCTCAACTCGGGGGCGCTTGGCTACGTGCTCAAGGAGGCGGCCGAGTCGGAACTGGTCGAAGCGGTCCGCCGCGCTGCCGCCGGCGACACATATCTGAACCCGAGGCTCGGGGCGCGTGTCGCAGCCGACCCTCCGCCCGGCCCCCCCGGACGGTCTTTCTGCGCGCGAGGTTGAGGTGCTGCGGATGATCGCGCTCGGCTACACCAACAGCGAGATCGCCTCGCGGCTGTATCTGAGCGTGCGCACCGTCGAGTCGCACCGCGCGCACATCCAGCAGAAGCTTCGCTTCGACTCACGGTCAGACCTCGTGCACTATGCGCTCGGGCGCAAACTTATCGAGACTCACTCGGGGTCGATCGGCCGCGCTTTGAACAGCGGATAGCTGAGCGTTACCGCCTTGGCCACTTCGAACACGCTCTGGTTGGTGTTCCGGGCGCGTGTGCGCAGCTCCGCGAACGCTTCATCTGGACTGATCCCGTGGCGCTCCATGAGGATGCCCTTCGCCTGCTCGATGATCGCGCCGGTGCGCAGCGCGCCGTTCAGGCGGTTGAACTCGGCGTAGCGATTCAGAACGATTTCGATCGCGTGTTCCATTCCCGGCTGCTCGCCATGCTTGACGTAGCCGAAGATGCCGCGCAGCGCCGCGTTCTTCAAGAACGAGTCGTCATCGCTTTCGATGTCGGCGATGACCGGGCACGCGGCCTGCTTGACGATCGCCGAGATCAGGCCAAGGGCGTGGCTCTGCCGGCCGTCCACGCCGACGATCGCCACGTCTGGGTGCTCGCGCCCGGTCACGTCGGCGACCTCTGAGACGTCGAGGAGCTGAGCCACGACGCTGTGGCCCAGCGCGGAGACAACGTCGGCGATCTCGTCGACGCGGCGCTGATCCTCGTCTGCGATCAGCACGCGCAGATGTGGCGGATCTTCGACCATCGTGTGCAGTATTGCGCCGAGACGCGTGCGGCGGGTGCTCGCTATGCTGTTGGTGTCCGCTCAATCGCCTTGGCTCGGCGGGCGCCCGATCGGCTCGACCGCTGGCCGATACCTCGTCAGCTCCACCGTTGGCTGACCGCTTCGGAATCCCCGAGTCAGCCAGAGGTGAGCAGTGTCGACGGAACCGCCCGCGACGAGCAAGTCGCCACACCAGCACACGTTAGGAGCATCGCGCGTCGCTGCCTCCGCCCTTCGCCGGGAGGCGGCTCCCGAAGCGAGGCAGCCCGCAGCACGCACGCAAGCCCCAAGCGCCAGCGGCTCGATCGTCTGCGCGGGTGGGTTGATGGCCGAGAACGGCCCGCTGAAGGGCGGCGAGTTAAACGCGGCGGTCACGAGCGCCCTGGTGGGGATCCAGACCGAGCTCCTGGGTCGCGGACCCAGGAACGCCTCGACATTTCACCACGGCAACGTTCTCGTAACGCTGATGCACGACGTTCTCAGCAACGCCGAGAAGTTGCTTGCCCGAACCAACCGGGGCGACGCGGTGAACCATATCCGTCACCTGTTCCAGCAGACGATGGAGGCCGAGTTCCGCGCCGCCGTCGAGCAGCTCACGGACCGTAAGGTGATCGCTTTCATCAGCGGCAATCAGATCGATCCCGACGTCGCAGCCGAGCTGTTCATCCTTGACGAGCCGCTGTGATGCCCGGCGACTCTCAGCGACCCCTCCGGTCACGGATGGCGGACGATCACGGGCCGCGCAACAGGGAAACTACGGATGGGGCACGCTGCCTGCCGCCGTACGGTGATGTGCCCGCCGGCGTGCTCGCGAGGGTGGCGTCGGCGCAGCGTGCGGACGATGAGTGCGCTCGGGTGCAAAGAGCCCGGGTCGGCTCGCGTGACCGGGCCCGATCGAGAAGCGACTCGTGCTGAATCGACCAGAGTCTGCCGCGTCGTTCCTGAACTGCCCTCGCTGCGGGCTGAGCATCAGACCGAAGCCTCCCTGGATGACGGTCGAGCACTGCCCGCGATGCCTGGCGCGCGCGCGAGTCGCGGTCACGATGTTCTCCTCACCGCTGCCGGCTGCTGAGCTGTATCGCGAGGGCCTGGCGCCGCAACCCGGCGGGAGGAGCGCTCCCGCAGCCAGCCGGGGCGGTTCTGAATGAGGAGCGAGCCCGTAGCCGTTTCGAGCGGGGCGAGCAACGCCTCGTCCTCGCCCACCCGGCTTCTGCCGTCTGCTGGGATCGGTGCGGAGGCGCTGCGGGTCGCGGTGCTGGCGCCGCCGTGGATCTCCGTTCCTCCGCCCGGGTACGGAGGGATCGAGGCGGTCGTTGCCCTGCTGTGCGAGGGGCTCGTCGGGCACGGTCACGAGGTGACGCTGTTCGCTGCGCCGGGATCGCGCTCGGCGGCACGGGTGCGTCCATTGCTGGAGGACGCCCATCCGCATGAGATCGGCTCATCGCTGTACGAGTCAGACCACGTCGCTTGCGCATGGGAGGAGGTCGAGAGCGCGGCCGAACGGGGTTTGCCGTTCGACGTTGTGCACGACCATTCGGGGTTCACCGCGCTGGCGATGGCCGATCGCGTCGACGTTGCGGTGGTGCACACGATCCACGGCCCGTTTGACCGCGAGACGGCGCCTTTCTATCGGCGCCACGGGCGCAAGGCCCGGCTGGTGGCGCTCAGCCGCACGCAGGCGGACAGCGCGCCGGCGGGTGTGCGGATCGCCGACGTGGTGTCCAACCCGATCGCGGTCGACCGCTGGCCGCTGCGTACAGAGAAGCAGGATTACCTGCTGTGGATCGGCCGGATGGACCCGGTCAAGGGCGCGCACCGCGCGATCGAGGCCGCCCGGCTGGCGGGGCGGACACTTGTGCTCGCCGGGCCGGTGCAGACCGGCCACGAGCAGTACTTCCGGGAGCAGATCCAGCCGCATGTCGACGACCGGCGCGTGCACTATCTCGGCGAGGTAGCTGGAGCCCCCAAGCAGCAGCTGTACGCGAATGCGGCGGCGCTGTTGATGCCGGTCCGCTGGCGCGAGCCGTTCGGGATGGTGATGGTCGAGGCGCTCGCGTGCGGGACGCCGGTGATCGCGTTCCGGCAGGGAGCGGCGGCCGAGATCGTGCTTGAAGGGGAGAATGGGATGCTGGTGGCCGATGAGGCCGAGATGGCTGGGGCAGTCGAGCGCCTTGCATCGATCGACCCGAAGCGCTGTCGTGCGAGCGTCGCCGAGCGCTACGACGTCTCGGTCACCGTCGCGGGATACGAGCATGTCTACCGCCGGGCGATCGCCGCCTATCGCCGCAGCCGCCCCTTGCGCGCTACCGGGCCCGTGGCGAACGGTGACCAACTTCCGAAAGCACCGCTCGGCGTGAACTGATGGCAGACAGCGCGACCCCGACGAGGACCGACCACATCCGCCCGCACAGCGAGAGGGATCGTGAGCTGGCGCGTGCACTGGCGCTGCTGCAGGGCGATCGGGCCGGCCCGGTGACGATCGCGGCGTTGCGGGAGCGCGGCGTCAAGGCACCTGCCCAGGCGGTGTACGAGCTGCAGCTCGCCGGCTATGAGATCGACCGGATGCCCTGCCGGTGCTCGGACCGACACACGACGCAGGGGTATCGGTTGCGAGCGGCCTCGGCGCTGGCGGCGGACCGATCCCCTCGTTTGAAGGAGGTGGATGGCGATGAGGTCTAACTCGAGGAAGAATGCCCGGCGAGGCGCACTGACGGGTCCAGTGACCGTGCGCGTCGATCTCAACGGGCGCAGCGCCTGGGAGATCGCGATCCGGACAAGCGCGAGCCAGTCACGCGCGAGACGCTCGCCGATGCCAGACGAGCGGCGTACCCGTGCGTTGCGCACATGCGCCCCTGCAAGCCGATCGTGTGGAACGCCTACCACCGCGTTGTTACTTATGAGGTCCTCAACGGTCACGCCGGCCGGCGGGCACCTGCGGTCGCACGCCCAAGAGTTGGGCAAGTGGCTGACACCTACGTTAACGGAGAGCCGCGATCGACATCATCGTCCGGCCATGTCGCGACCGTCACCGTTGTGCACGCCGACGACCACGCAGTGGTGCGGACGGGGCTGCCGGGCCCGCTCGATGCCGAAGCAGGGGTTGAGGTGGTCGCGGAAGCAGGCATGCCGGCGCGAGGTGTTGATGGACGATCGTCTGTTCTACCGGACCGCTCACGGCAGCACGCTTTCACCGGGCGTGCTGCTCGCTCGCGCCGGCTGGCGGAGGCGCTCGAGATGCTTCGCCTGACCGCCCGGATCGACCTCGATGACATCGGTCACACGGCCGTCGGAGGGTTGCACCTTGCCGCGATGGGCAGCGTGTGGCGCGCGCTCGCGATCGACCCCGTGCTCGCGCCCGGATGGGACACGCTCGAGCTGCGACTGCGATTCCACAACAGCCGCGTCCACGTCCGCCCCGAAAGTGTCGAGGCGAGCGCCGACCCGCCCGTAGCCGCATTAGGCCCCGACGGGGAACACGTGCAGCTCGACCGTGCCCCCAAGACCTTGAGCCTCTCCGCTTCGTGCCCGAGGACGAATGCGTGACCACCGTGCTCGCTGCGCTCGACTCCGACGCGTCGGGGCAACCGGTGCTCCGCACCGCGATAGCCCTCGCTGAGCTGTACGACTCCACCGTCACGTGCCTGCACGTGCGCGAGGAAGGGTCCAGTGCCGCGGCGGAGCTGGCGCGCGCTGCCGGCGTCGAGCCGCGCGAGGTCAGTGGCTCCTCGATCGAAGAGATCGTGAACGCCGCCCAGGACTCAGACATCGCGGCGCTCGTCCTCGGCGTGCGCGGTGTGCACGGTGGCCCCCAACCCGCCGGGCACACCGCGCTCGAAGTCATCACCCGCATCCTAAAGCCGGTCGCCGTCGTTCCGCCTCAGGCGCAACCGCCTGAGCGAATCCACCGCATCCTCGTCCCGCTTGAAGGGACCAGCGAAGGCTCGCAAGCGCTCGACGCAACGATCAGACTCGCTCACCGACGCGGGCTCGAGGTCATCGTGCTGCACGTGCACTCACCGGCCACCGTGCCCGCGTTCGCCGACCACGAGCCGCACGCAAGCCAGGAATGGGAGCGCGAGTTCCTCGCACGCCACATCTCAACCCCGCACGACCGCATCACGCTGCTGCGCCGCGTCGGCGTACCCGCCGACGACGTCGTGGCAGTCGCCCGCGAAACCGGCCCCGATCTGATCGTGCTCGCGTGGGGCCAGGACCTCGCCCCAGGTCACGCGCGCGTGGTCTCAGAGACGCTCGCGCACAGCGAGATCCCCGTGCTGCTACTGCCCGTCGAGTAAGCGACGGTGCCTGACCGCGGCACGAGTCGGCTCAGTAGATCCCCGCACATTGCCTCAGGGGGACCCGATGCGGGCATCGCAGGCGGGCGGTTGAATGACTCACCATGACACCAAAGAAAACAACGGCACATGTTGCGACTGCATCGAGGCGCGCGGGTTGCACGGTGAGCCGTCTCGACGTAACGAGATCGTCGAATTGCTCGGCCACGACGCACACGAGCACTACCGCGTTCGCTGGGACGAGCAGCACGAATCGATCCTGTACCCAACCGACGGGATCAGCATCACGCCGCAGCACGCGCGACCAGCCAGCCGCAGCATACCGCTGAGGCGCCAGCTGTTCGTCCTCGACGGACCCCCCCGGCAAGCCGGACGGGGGCGCCTGATCATCAGTCCGCGTCGATCGGCCGCGGTCTGAAAAGCGGATAGCTGACCGTGACCGCCTGCGCGACTTCGAACACGCTCTCGTTGGTGTTGCGGGCACGACCCCGAAGCTCCGCGAACGCTTCATCGGCGTTGATCCCGTGGCGCTCCATCAGGATCCCTTGGCCTGCTCGATGATCGCGCCAGTACGCAGCGCGCCGTCCAGCCGGCTGAACTCGGCGTAGCGGTTCAGAACGATGTCGATCGTGTTCGCAAGCCCTCGCTGCTCCCCGTGCCTGACGTAGGCGAAGATGCCGCGTCGCGCGGCCTTGTCGATGAACCTCATCGTCGGTGTCGAGGTCGACAATCACCGGGCAGGAGACCTGCGTGACGATCGCCGAGCTCAGGTCGAGCGCGTGGCTCTGATGTCCGTCGACGGCGACGATTGCCACATCCGGGTGATCGAGCTGCGCCGCGTCCGCGAGCTCTGAGACATCGAGCAGCCGCCCGACGACCGTGTGGACGAGCCCGCCGACCACGTCCGCGATCTCAGCGATCCGGCGTTGATCGTCGTCCGCGACGAGGACGCGCAGATGAGGCGGATCTTCATCCATCGATGCGAGTATCGCGGGTACATGGCTAGCGCGGGGATTCGCTATCCTCGCGTTGTCCGCTCCACTGCCCAAGGGCTTGGCGGACATCGCGCGGCTCAACTCACGGCCCGCAGCTGGTCAGCTCCACCGCGTCGGCTGACGTTCCGCCAAGTCACGTCAGCCGGAGGTAGCAGTGCCGAGCGAACCGCGCGATAACCCCCTACGAAATCATGGCGAGTGCGCGACCCGCGCCGCGCCGCGCATCCACGCGAGCGTAGCGACCACCCCGCCGCCGCGCACTCGCCGCCACACCGGTCGGATGACAGCCTCCGTCCCGAGGCGCGGCCAGTCATGACAGGGCCAACGCTGCTGAAGGCTGGCGAGCTCAACATGGCGATAACGAGCGCGCTGGTGGGGATCCAGACCGAGCACCTCGGCCGCGGCCCCAGGAGCGCCTCGACGTTCTACCAAGGGCACGTCCTCGTCACGCTCATGCACGACGTCCTAACGCCGGCCGAGAAATCCCTGACCCGAAACAGCCAAAGTGATGCTGTGGACCACATCCGCCACCTGTTCCAGAAGACGATGGAAGCCGACTTCCGCGAGGCCGTTGAGCGTCTCACGGGCCGCAAGGTGCTCGCGTTCATCAGCGGCAACCACATCGACCCCGACATCGCCGCTGAGGTGTTCATTCTGGACGAGCCGCTGTGACCGCCGTTAGAGCGGGCTAATCGATCAGAGGGCGGTGCTGCGTCGGCTGGTTCGGGAGCGGAGCGAACGCGACCGCCGCTGCCCTGACCATTGGCCATTTCTACGAGATGGTCGGCACCCTGGTCGCCGGGGCTCGCGATCGGATTGCGCGTTCGGCGACGTCGAGCCGCACGCGGCCTACGGGCATCCAGCCGAGGAACTCGCCGTGTACAGCGCCTCCCTGGATCTGCTGGTCGTCGGTCGCGCGTTTGGCCCGATCGGTCGCCTGAGCTACGGAAGCACCTCGCGGGAGCTCGTGCGGATGGCCCGCTGCCCGCTCCTGGTGCTGCCCCGAGTCGCCGCCGCGACTGAGACGCCCGAAGTGGTGGGCCCGGGCCGGGAAGCAGCGGCGGCACGTCCACGCTGACCGGCTTCCGGGATGCTCATCCCGACCGGGGACCGGAGCTCAAGTAGTCCATACGGACGGATTGCGATGAGTGGCCCGGATGCGCCGGCGCGGATCGGCTCCTACCGTCGCCGGTATGAGCGCTCACAGTTCCGCGCGCACCAGAGCGCTCGTTCGGCCGGACGCCAGTGGGCCGTCCGAGAGCGGTTCGACGCCGTCGTGCCCCGGGACGTCGCGTGTCGCACCGGGACAAGCGGGTGATGTAAGCGCAGCGCTGGCCCGGCCCGATTTCTATCCCGATCGCCCGACGCGGGTGGAGGTCCGCGAGACGCACATCTCGTGGGTCTTTCTCGCCGGCGATCGCGCCTACAAGCTCAAGAAGCCACTCGTGCTCCCGTTCCTCGACTACGGCACTCCGGAGCGGCGTCACGAGATGTGCCGCGAGGAGGTGCGGCTGAACCGCCGGTTGGCGCCTGAGCTGTATCTCGGTGTGCGCGCACTCGCCGCGACTCCCGGCGGACTGGAACTGGGGGAAGAGGATGATCCGCGGGCGGTCGACTATGTGGTCGAGATGCGCCGGTACGACGAGGGCAGCACGCTGGCGGCGAAGCTCGAGCGCGGCGAGCTCAAGCGCGGGGAGGTGGTCGCGCTGGGGGGCGTGCTGGCGCGGTTTCACGCGCGGGCGCGGCGAGTGGCCGCGAGTGGGACACCGGTGTTGACCGTGGAGCGGCGGATGACGGAGAACTTCCACGAGCTGTTGGGGGTCGTCGAGCAGCGCGCCGAGGTCGAGCGAGTTCTGGCCCTGGAGCGCTTCGCGCACTCGTTCGTGGCGGCGCACGCGCAGATGCTGGACGCCCGCGCACGACGGGGGCTGGTGCGAGAGGGGCACGGCGACCTGCGCGCCGAGCACGTGCTCCTCGGCGAGACGCTTCAGGTTGTCGACTGCGTGGAGTTCGAACCCGCGCTGCGCGAGCTCGACGTCGCCGACGACCTCGCGTTCATGGTGATGGACCTGGTCGGCAGGGGCGGGGATCGGTTCGCCAAAGCGCTGGTGCACGCCTACAGGGACGCCGGCGGTGATCCGGGCGAGGATCGGTTGATCGCGTTCTACGCCGCCTACCGGGCGCTGGTGCGCGCCAAGGTTGCGCTGCTCCGCGCCGCCCAGCACCCTGCCTCGAGCAGCGAGCGCGCTCACGACAGTGCGGTTGCTCGCGACCTGCTCGCGCTCGCCGAGCGGTTTGCCTGGCGTGCGAGGCTGCCGCTGGTGATCGTCGTGTGCGGCCTGCCCGCCGCCGGCAAGTCGCACCTCGCCCGGACGCTCGCCGAGACCTCAAGGCTTCGGCACCTGAGCTCGGACCTGACCCGCAAGCGCCTGGCCGGCATCCGGCCGCAGCAGCGGGCCGGCGACGCGGCCTACAGTGCCGCGTTCAACCGCCTCACCTACGCGGAGCTCGGCCGGCGCGCCGCGAGGGAGGCGTCCTCCCGCGGCGGCGCGGTCGTCGACGCCACGTTTCGCCACCGTCCCGACCGCGAGAGCTTTGCTGACGCGTTCGCCGACGCGGCGCCGTTGCTGTTCGTCGAATGTCGTGCGCCGGCCCGCGTGCTCGCGCAACGGGCTGCGCAGCGTGAGATCCGCCGGGACGCGTCTCTGACGCGTCACTGTCAGTCGTGCTCGACGAGAGCTCGACCTGGGAGCCGCTGGACGAGGTGGTGCCCGAAGCGCACGTGACCCTGCGCACCGACCGGCCCGTTGATGCGCAGCTCGAAGACTTGCGCGCGCTGCTGGACAGGCGGATCGGCCTGCTGACGACGCGCGAGCCACGTACGCCCGGTGTCCCGAAGTCCGCGCGCGCCTCGGAGACGTCACTCGGCCCCGGTACGAGTGCCCTACGAGCTGAGGAACTCGCGCAGGTGTCCGGGCAGCACACGCAGCACGCTCGCCGCCTCACCGGGCGAGATGTGGTGGGCGGCGCCCTGCGCCGCGGCCGCGAACGACGCCTCGGTCTCGCCGCCCAGGCGCGCCTCGTCCGCGATCCGCTCCAGGAAGCTGTCGAGGTCGCGGGCGCGATCCGGGGTGCGGCTCGGATGCCCAGCCCCCTCGTAGAACACGCCTCTGACGAAGATCGGCAGCTGCGCGGCGAGCGCCGCCGCCTCATTCACCGAGAGATGGTCACGCAGCGCGTGCAGGAAAGCGCGCAGCACCCGATACGCGTGGTGGCTGTCATCGGTGGCGAGTTCCTCCGACAGCTCGTTGAGCCAGATGTGGGTCTTCTC
>CAWKHK010000014.1:0-54280 GCA_963849425.1 uncultured Solirubrobacteraceae bacterium
GCTGGGCCGTGCCGTACCTGGGGATTCCGCCGCGCTAGTGGTCCGTCAGCGTATTAGCTGGTGATTGCATTGAGTGTCACGCGTCCGCGTTGGACCTTATTCACGATTTGGTCGGCGGTCTTGGTCCAGGTGAATGGCGTGGGGTTGGAGTTGTGCGCGTTGAGGTAGGTATCGATGGCTGCGATCAGGTCGGGGACGGAGCCGAAAGCGCCGCGGCGGATCGCCTTGTTGGTGAGTTGCGAGAAGAAGCCTTCGACCATGTTCACCCAGCTTGAGGAGGTCGGCGTGAAGTGGAGGTGGAAGCGGGGGTGCTTCGCTAGCCATGCCTTGACGCTGGGGTGCTTATGGGTCGCGTAGTTGTCGAGGATCAGATGGATCTCTAGGCGCTTGGGGACTTGGCGGTCGATCGTGCGCAGGAACGTGAGGAACTCAGTGTGGCGGTGGCCTGGGAGGCATTGGCCGATCACCGAGCCGGTCAAGACATCGAGCGCGGCGAACAGCGTCGTGGTCCCGTTGCGCTTGTAGTCGTGGGTCATGGTGCCGGCCCGCCCGGGCTTCATCGGCAACGACGGCTGCGTGCGATCCAACGCTTGGATCTGGGACTTCTCGTCCATGCTCAGCACGATCGCGCGCTCGGGCGGGTTCAGATACAGGCCGACGACATCAGCGAGCTTCTCTTCGAACCGTGGGTCGCCCGAGAGCTTGAACGCCTCGACTCGGTGCGGCTTGAGCCCGCGAGCGGCCCAGATCTTCTGGACCGTGGTGTGCGAGACCCCGTGCGCGCGGGCCATCGACCGGCAGCTCCAATGCGTCTCCCCGGGCGGCGTCTCATGCAGCGTCGCGTGGACGATCTCCTGCACCTTCTCCGGTGCGATCGACGGTTTGCGCCCCGACCGGGCCGGACCTTGACCGAACCGGTCAGACCGTTCCGCTCAAAACACTCGCGCCACCGCGTGACGGTCGCCGGGTACACCCCGAGCTCCTTCGCGACTCGGGTCGTCGCAAAACCATCCGACGCCATCAATAGCGCCTTCGCTCGCTGCACATCACGATGCGCCGCTGTCTGCGATCGGGACAACGTCTCGAGCACTTCGCGTTGAGGCTCGGTGACCTTCAGAGGAGGAGAGGGAGGGCGCATGATTCATCACCCACAAACACCACTTATTTCGATTACAGACTACTAGCGTGTCCCCGAC
This sequence comes from uncultured Solirubrobacteraceae bacterium, assembly GCA_963849425.1. Taxonomy (GTDB): domain Bacteria; phylum Actinomycetota; class Thermoleophilia; order Solirubrobacterales; family Solirubrobacteraceae; genus Palsa-744. The sequence continues at coordinate 1,197 of CAWKHK010000014.1, forward strand.
GGCCCCCGCCGTCACCACCCAGCGTGTCGCTCAACACCGGTGAGGGAAACCGCCGGGATGAGCGCCCGCTGCCTGTCGAGTGCGAGCTGTTGGTGCGTTCTGTGCTCGCTGCGATCGGATTGCGCAGTACAGGGCGCCCACTGCGAGGTGGGGTCTGAAGCGTTTGAGGCGAACCGCCGGGCCGTAGTCAAGGTTCTTGGCGAACCGGTCGGCCAGATCCAGGTGATACCGAGCCTGCACTCTGGAGGCGAAGGCAGTACTTGGGGTGCCTTGCCGCAACAAGGTGTGCGGCGGGCGGCATGGCGGGAAAGCAACACGCGTTACCCCGGGAGGTCTCGTACGGTCCCGCTCGACGGGGTCGGGTACCTGAGCGTATAAGCCATTAGGCGAAGTCGCCGCGGATGCCGTGCGAGAAGTCGGAGTGGCCCACGGTACTCAGGAACCGGGGAAGAGCAAAAGCCCCGGGATCGTCCCGGACAGCACGGCACGAAATACGGGCTGCTGCTCGTCCCGTTGACCGGAACCGGACAGCACGACACGGCACTCAGCCGCCCCTGCTGGGGGCACACGATGTGGGGCACGCTACCCGCCGCGCCGGTCGGGCTGAGCATCGCCAGTACGCCAGCGAGGCGGCGAGGAAGAGGAGCGGCGACGGAACGATCTGGCGGCGTATCGCAGAAATCCGGCAGGGAGCCTACCCCTATTTGTGAAAGCTAACGCAGTTTTATAGCCCGAGGGCCCCGCAAATTGCCGCGAGCGCGTCCGGATCGGGCTCCGCATCCCGCTCCGAGGCCGAGCGTCGCGCGCTCCCGGCGCGTCCAGTTGTGCAGGCCGAGATCGAGGGCCTCGAGCGGCGTGCCGCACGTCTGCGCCAGGTCGGACGCCCTCGGGCAGCAGCGGGTCGCCGATTCCGAACGCGCGCTCGGCCCCGACCGTGACGTCGTTCACGCTGCCGAGGGCCAGCGAGCCGGCGCGCATGTCGTAGACCCCGAGCCGTCCAAGCGTCACCAGCAGATCGAACCGCGCGTCGCGGTGTAGGCCGAGAAGCGCGAGGCGCTCGAAGGCGCGGGCGAACCGTCGCTCCGGCGGCCACGCGGCATCACCGTTGTACGCGGCCGCCTGCGCGCCCGCCCGGGCGGCCTAGGTCCGGTAAGCCTCGAGCGTCTTCGTTCCCCGGGCTGGGTCGTGGGCGCTCCGCTGCCCGCACGGCACTCCGTCGAGCGACGGCATCTCGCCCGAGGCCCACGATGTCCGGACGCGCTCGATCTCCGCGAACGGGTCCTCCCCCCGCCCTCGCCGTCGCCCGACGTCCCGAGGGGGCACAGGTGAGCGATCAGGAACGCCCGCCAGCTCCGCTCCTCGACATCGGCGCCGGCATCCGCCACCTCGGCGTAGAGCCCGGGCGGTTCGCGCTCGAGCGTCTTCAGCCGATGATCGGCGAACACGATCTCCTCGGCCAACCGCTGGGGCGTCAGTGCTCGACTTCAGCCCGATCACGAGCGGGGACCGGTAGCCGTCGTCGGCGCCGCGCGCCACGCGCCACGCGCCACGCGTCGCATCGTAAGCCCGCCGCTCGCGCCGCCGGACCGCGCCGGTGATCCCGGGCGCGTCCGGCTCGGGCGGAGCGTGGTGGGGCCCGGCTGCCCAGTCCGGGGCGCGCTCGAGGTGACGATCGGACGTAGCTCGATCGACTGCTCCTTGGAGCAGATCGGGCAGTTCTGGATCAGGCGGCTGTGTCGGGAGAAGGTCGGCACTAAACAGCGGGGGGCGAATCTGCCTCCCATACAAGAGTAGTTCGTCGGCGCCGCGCCGGTGGTTCGCCGATCAGGACGCCTGCGCGATCGTGACCGTGCGGGTCAGCTCGGCCAGCAAGTCGTAGCCGTCCCACAGGCTGCTGAATTCCAACGCCTCGCCGAACTCGACGATGCGATCGATCCCCCGTCCCTGCAGCGATCGCACAAAGTCGGCGAGCTCCTCGCCGGAGAACCCCTGCGCGGCGAGCGTCTGGTCCTTGCGGTCGACGAACCCGACGAGATCCGCCAGCGCATCGACGCGCGCTTCGAAGAACAGCCCGGCGCCCGGATGGGTGCGGTCGAACTCGTCGAGGTCGCTCAAGCCGATCACGGCTAGCTCGTTGCCCGCCCGATACACGCCTTCAACCGGTCGGTCGATCACCGCGCCATACAGGAAGTTCAGCTTGGAGATCGAGGCGCCCGGCTCGAGCGCGTAGCCCTTGGCGGCGATCACCTGGGACAGCTCGGCGAACAGAACCCGGCGAGCGTCGTCGACTTCCTCGCGCGAGCCGACCCAGACGAGCAGACGCGGCGACGAGCACGCCAGCTGGTCGAACCAGTACGCGTCGTTGTAGAGCTCCTCGGCAAGCGTGTGGAGCGACGACTGAGCCGGCTGTAGAACGGCATCCGGGCGCAGGACCGCGAACGAGAAGCGGTCGCCGAAGGTCAGATCGTGCGTCCCGGGACGGACCGGGACGGCCTGGAGCCGATCGATCGATTCGTCCCCTCCCCACAGCAGGCGGACGTCGGCTTCCTGCGAGACCAGGGCCGTGGGCTCAGCTTCGTGGGAGTAGGAGACGACCACCAGCTCGTCGGCGAACGCCGCGAATCGCTCCTCGGCCAGGACGTCCCTGAGCAACTCGCACAGCAGCGTCGCCTGCTCGCTCGGCCGGTTGGGCGAGACGCGCACCAGGTTGCGATTGCCGACCAGGAACGAAACGATCAACGAGTACATGAACACCGTGTCGACGTTGGTCGGCGGGACATGGAAGGCGAGGCCACGAGGAACCCGGATGGCCCCGGCCTCCTCGAGCGCGGCGAAGCGATCGGCCAGGCGCTGGACCTCCGCGCGGCGAAGCCAGAACCCAACCGCGACCATCTGCGGCAACGGTCGCGAGCGGGGATCGCGCAGGATCGCCTGCGACAGCGCGTCGCTGAAATCAATCCGCAACGGGTCGAACGGACCTACCGAACGACTAGACGCGCGGCGCAGACCGCGCAGCACGCTGGAGACGTCGACCGCGCCGACCCGGGGAACAAGCTGCTCAACGGTCACGCGGCCGCCAGCACTTCACGCGCGTGGACGTCACTGCACCCGCGGAGCTCGGCCTCGGGCACTCGTCCCATGAACGACACCGTCTTGCCGCGCCGTCCGCACGGACAGCTGTCGATCGCCTCGACCCGTGCCAGGTCCTCCGTCAGGACCGAGTGGCCGGGATAGCTTTCGGGCAGGGCGCTGAACGTCTGGGCGACCCCGACCTCACCGTCGGCGACGACCTCCCAGGTCGCGGGGTCGCGCACGATGATGTCGGCGGCGTTCGGGGCGTGGAGGAACCCTCGCTCGCACTCGACGAACACGGTCCCGATCTGCTCGGCCATCCCGTAGAAGTTGTGCACCCGGCGCAGGCCGGTTACGCGCGCGAGCTCGGCCTTGTACTCGTCGGCGCCGACCGCCTGGTCGGTCAGCTTCTTCCAGCCGCCGGAGTGGATGAGGATCGCGTTCTGCAGATCGACTTCACCGGGTTCGAGTGCTCTCACCAGGTGCTCCCAGACCATGAACGTGAAGCCGAAGATCAGGATCGGCGAGTCCGAGCGCTCCTTCAACCATGCGGCGAGGCCGTTCCGGTCCAGGCGCATGTCGTCGTCGAGGGCATAGAAGTGGTCGCGCCCGAACGTCGACATCCCGATGATCCCCGCGCCGCGCGCGCTGACGGTGTTGCGCTCGCGCAAGGTCGAGCGTGCGTCGATCACGATCATCGGCAGCCGAGAGGCCCCGAGCCAGTGCGTCATGACGCTGGCCAGGGCGCGGGTCTGGAGCCGCGCCGCGGCGGCGTCGAGGTGGACGCGACTCACAGCGGCGCCGGTTGTTCCCGACGAGGTGACCACCTTGAACACCGCGTCCTCGGGGATGCTGCGCAGCGTGTGAGTCTTGAACAGGCCGACCGGTAGCGCCGGCACGTCGGCCAGCGAGCGGATCTCGTCGGGGTCCGGCGTCAGAGCCGACAGGATGCGTCGGTACGGGTCACAGCGGTCACGATGCAACAGCGTCAGCTGGCGCAGGCGTTCGGTCAGGATCGCCTGCTTCTCCCCCTCCGGGAGCGAGTACTGCTCGAGTGCCATCAGCTCGTCAAGTTGCACGGCGCTTCGCCAGCGTGTCGTAGTCGATCTTGCCGGAGGTCTTCAACGGGAGCTCGTCGATGTCGCTGACCGCGAACGCCCGCGCGTTCAGGCCAAACCGCCGCGCGACCTCGTGCCGCAGCTCGTCCGCCGGCGTGTCCGCCTTCGCGGCGTCGCGCCACAGCATGATCTGCTCGCCCGCTTCCACGACGGCGACGGGTCCGTGAGCGCTGGCGGCCGCTTCGACCTCGTCGAGGTTCACGCGCAACCCGAAGACCTTCGTGATCCGCTTGGTGCGGCCGGTGACGCGGAAGAAGCCGTCGCTGTCGAAGCAGCCGAGGTCACCCGTGCGCAACTCCCCGTTCAACGCGTCGCCGAGCGCCAGGTCCTCGCGGCTCTCCGCGTAGCCCAGCATCACGTTGGGTCCGCGGTAGATCAGCTCCCCCTCGACGTCGTGGTCGGTTGTCTCCTGATCGTCAACCCGGATGGTCAGACCTCCCCGCGGGATCGGTATGCCGATCGTGTGCGCCTTGTCGGGGAGCGCCTCGGGTGGGACGTAGGAGATGCGCGCGGTGGCCTCGGTCTGGCCGTACATGACCCACACGCGCCCCCCGCGCTCGCTCATCAGCTCGTGCAAGGAGATGATCGACTCCGGGGCGAGCCGGCCACCGGCCTGTGTCAGGGTCCGCATCGTGTCCGGCATTGCCTTACGCAGGAGTCCGGTGCGTTCGAGGATGGCGTACGAGTAAGGCACGCCGGCGAACGACGTGGCCTGCCAGCGGGCAGCCTCAGCCCAGAAGTCCGGCCTCATGATCGAGTGCGGCGTCAGGATCACGCTCGCCCCCGAAGCGAGGTGGCTGTTTAGCACTGACAGGCCGTAGGAGTAATGGATCGGCAGGCTCTGGATCGCGCGCTCGCGTTCGTCGATCTGGAGGTACTCGGCGATCGACTTTGCATTGGAGTCGATGTTGCGATGGGCAAGCCGCACCAGCTTGGGGCTACCGGTTGTGCCGGAGGTCGACAGCAGGACCGCGAGCTCATCCGCCGGCGCCGGCGCGGCCGGCTCTGAGGCCTCGCTGATCTTGGGTGTGTGCGGATCGCGCGAGCGCACGATGAACGCCGGCCGGTAGCGATCGATCAGCGCCTGCGTGAGCTCGGCGGGCGCCGCGGCATCGAGTAGCGCCACGGCGTGGCCCGCCGTGATCGCGCTCAGATAACCGAGAATCGAGGCGACGTCACCGCTGCACAGGGCGAACACCAACTCGCGCCTGCCGGTCGCAAGCCGCTCGGCCGATGACCGGATCGCACCCGCCAGTTCGTCCTGCGTCCAGATGCGCCCGGTTGGCGCATCGATCAACGCCGGCGCATCCGTCGGGTGTTCTATGAATGCGAACGGTGAGGCCATCGATCACACGGCGATCGCGACGCGGACTCCGGCACCGGGCCGCCGGCGGGATCGACCCCCGCGCGCGGCCTGTGCGAAGCGTGCGTCAGACCTCGACCCCGTAGCGCCGGAGGATCTCGAGCGCCTTCGCATAACTGTCCATACCGATCATGTCATCGGTCTCGAGCATGATCCCGAACCGATTCTCGAGCTCTGCCACGAGCGCCATGTGGCCAACCGAGTCCCACTGTGGGTTGGCGCCGATCTCGAGCGTCTCGATGTTGGTTTCGGCCGGCAGATCAAGCGCCTCGGCAAATGCCTGTCTCACTTTTTCGGCCAATTGGTCTCCAGTCGTGGTTCCGGTCCCCATCTAATGGCTACCTTGCTTGGCGGCTCGGCCGCCGTCCAGTCGCCCATGCGGGTCACCGTCCCCGCGTGCCGGCGCGAACGCTACGAGCGCCGCTGGGCGAGCACGAACGGGCTCCCCGGCGCAGGCTCGGCGGGCACATAGCCCGAAGCTCCGCCGGCCAGCGCTTCGCGCTGCTCGTGCTTGCGCTCCTCGGTGATGCCCGAGAAGACCGTCCATCCGTCGTCCGGCCAGCGCGGAGCGCGCGCCGCGCTCGCACGATGCCAGGCGGCCACCGGCTTGATCGGCGACGCCTTGGCCGGATTGCCAACCACAAGCGAGCCGGGCGGAATCTCGCCGTGCACCACCGCCGCCGCACCCACGACCGAGTCGTCTCCGATGCTGGTCCCCGGCAGCAGGATCGCGCCGACGCCGATGTGGACGCGTTTCCCGATGGTCACGCGCCCGATCCTCGTCTGGCCGGTGTGCTGATTGAGGCTCGCGTCGTGCGTGATGATCGCCACGTAGGGCCCGAGCATCGCGTAGTCGTCGATCGTGATCAGCCACGGATGCAGCTGATCGATGTATATGGGATGGCCAATATGAGTGCCCTCGCCCAGCTGAAGCCCTTGGGCGACCAACCGGTCCATATCCGGCTCCCCGCGGAGCCGATCGAGCGCACGGCGACTGAGTCGCTGGAGCGTGTCCCTGACAGACGCCACGGGGACAGCCTAGCGCACGTTTCCGGGCGATTCGCCATGCGAATCGGGACAAGTATTTGTGGTGATCATTCAAGTCTGAGGAGGTTTGGAGGCTTGTCACTCCACGCATCAACGGGTGGCGGACGACCTCACGACCGGTACGCAAAGTCGGGTTAAAGTGCGAGTTAGGTTCGGCTCCTCACGGACGCTGACTCGGCGGCGACGATGGTCGTGGGCGGACGGAGAGGGCGCGCATCAGCAGGCCCGGTGGAGGCCTCGCGGGCCATCCGAGATCTATTTGCTGCGCGTGCCGCGGCATAAGCGTGACAGTCCCTAGCACCTTCGTCTGGTCCAACAGTGCAGGGGGTATTCCAAGGTCCGAGGTCGGCCGATGTTGGCACTACGGGACCGGTTCCCGACCTCCATTCGACGATGCTCCTCCAGACGATTTCCAGGCGCCGTTGCGGGACCGCGCGGGCCGTTGTGGTCGCCGCCACCCTGGCCGCCGCCGCCGGCGGCGGCCTGGTCTCCGCGTCAGCTGCGCAAGCCTTCTCGACTCCCCCCGCCCCAACTGCCCGGGCGACCACCGCGCACAAGAGGTCCAAGCCGAAGCCGAAGCACAAGCCGGCGGCGAAGCGCAAGCGACCTGCCCGGCATTCCGCCCCGGCGAAGAAATCCGCGCCGGCGAAGAAATCCGCGCCGGCACGCGCGACCCACAGTCCCGCGTCCTCGAGCGCGCTCCCGCCGCCGCCCGCGCAGGTGAGCACGCCTCAGCTGCCCACGACGGCAGCGTTGAACCCCGGTTCGCCCGTGACCTCCGCGCCGGTGTCCGGGACGACCAACACGCCATCGTCTGGGACGACTGCGCCAACATCCGGAACGACCTCGCCGCTATCCGGGACGAACCCGCCGTCGTCAGGGACGATCCCGCCGTCTACCGGAACGACGCCGCCGGCGTCCGGAACGATCCCGCCGGTGCAGGTGAGTCCAATGCCGTTCGCTCTGACGAGCGTCTGGAACGCGCCTGTGTCCCCGACCGCCGCGCTCGACCCCCGCTCAGCCTCGATGGTCAGCGGCCTCGACGCCGAGGTCATGCGCGAAGAACAGGCCGACATCGGCCCCTGGATCACCGTGGGCGCCAACATCTACGTGGTCGGTCCCAACCAGCCGACCGTGCCCGTGCTGCTCGCCGACACCACGGGTCAGGTACGGAGCGCGCTGCAGACGGCGTTCATGGCCGTTCCGATCCCGCCGGGCGCCCAGCCGGGAAGCGACTCGGATGCCGAGCTGACGGTCTGGCAGCCGTCGACCGACAAGCTCTGGGAGTTCTTCCACATGCAGCTGCTGTCCGACGGCTGGAACGCCACCTGGGGCGGCGCCATGGACAACGTGGCGGAGAGCCCGGGGTATTTCAACTCCGGCTCGTGGCCAGGCGCGTCAACCAGCTGGGGAGCGACCGCGAGCAGCCTGCCTCAATCCGCCGGCGTGATCACCATGGCCGACGTCGATCAAGGCCAGATCGATCACGCGCTCGCGGTCAACCTGCCCTATCCCTGCCAGACGATCTATTCCTGGCCGGCGCAGCGCACCGACGGGGCCGGCACCTCCTCGAACTGCATCCCCGAGGGTGCCCACCTGCGACTCGATCCCAACCTGAACATCCCGGCGCTGCATCTCCCCAAGTTCGTGCAGATGATGGCGGAGGCAGCGCAGACGTACGGAATCATCGTTCGCGACCAGACCAAGTGGGCGATCGGGTTCTGGATCCAGAATCCGGCGTCGGCGGCCGTCAGCAATCCGTTCTACAACAGCGGCGGCGAGCCGATCGCGAGCGGGCCGTTCCAGGGCAAATGGCCCAATCAGTTGATCAGCTACTTCCCCTGGGGCTCCCTGCATGTGCTCCAGATGACCGGCCCGGGCGTGTAGCACCCCTCCCGACCCAAGCGGCACACCCGGGGGCCACCCGAGGGCGGCGCGCCGCCGCGCGGGCCAGCTAGCGGCTACCCTCTCGGCGCTTGATCGCCGGTCCGCCCACTTTCGACCTCCAAAGCCACTCCCTCCACTCTGACGAAGCGCTCCAGCCGCACGGGGTGGTCGCGGCCGCGGCGGAGGGGGCGTCGAGCTGCTCGCGCTGAGCGACCACGACACGGTCGACGGCGTCCACCAGGGGGCGCTGGACGCGGGGTCGGAGTTGGGGGTGCGCGTCGTTCCGGCCGTCGAGATCTCCTCGGTCGACCGCAACAAGCAGGACCTGCGCGTCCTCGGTTACCTCGTCGATGCCCACGATCCGGTTTTCCGCGATCGCCCGCGCGCCCGGCGCGGGGACCGCGAGCAGCGCGCTGAGGCGATGGGCGCCGCCCTGCGCGAGCTCGGCTATGAGCTGGACGAGTCGGAGATCGTGCGCCGGCGGGCCGAGGGCAAGCCGATCGGCCGCCCCCACCTCGCCGACGCGGTCGTCCGCCACCCCGGGAACTCGCAGCGCCTGCAGGACGAGGGGCTGGCGGAGCGCTCGGCCTTCCTCGAGGCCTACCTGATCGACGGCAAGCCGGCGTTCAAGCCGCGCACCACGCCCACGGTCAGCGAGTCGATCGCCGCGATCCACGATGCCGGCGGCGTCGCCGTCTGGGCCCACCCGTTCTGGGACATCGAGGCCTCGCCCGAGGTGCTCGAGACGATCGACCGCTTCCGGGGCTGGGGCCTCGACGGCGTCGAGTGCTTCTACGCCACCCACACCCGCGAGCAGGCCGAGCTGCTCGCCGACCGCTGCGCCGAGCTCGGACTGCTGACCACCGGCTCCTCGGACTTCCACGGGCCGGCGCACAAGCTGTTCTCGAAGTTCCGCGCGTTCAGCACGTACGGCCGCGAGCCTGCGCTCGGCCCGATCGCACAGTAGGCGGGCCGCCACGGGCTGTCCGAGCGGCCGGTCGTCGGGCGGACCGGTTTGAACGGCGGGCACCTGGAGGGCGGGGTGGCGGGCTCCGTGGCGGATCCAGCCCCGATCGACCGCAAATTACTTGCGAAACACAACAATTCGCGAGACCGAAGACAACCTTCGCGTATCAGGCATCTATGGCACGCATAACGCGACACGGTCCGGCCGAAACCGCTCCGGTGACGTGTTTTGCAGGTCGCGCAGGCGACGTGGCGAGCGTAGAGACCACCGCCATCACACCCGAGGTGCCCGCCCGTTCAAAACCGCCCGCTTGCCGCCTGGCCTGCCGGCAACGCCAGGCTCATACCCGAACTTCGACCGCCCCCCGACCCTCCACTCGACGGTATGAGGCTCGCTCGCTAACGCTAGGTTGGCTTGCTGGCCGGAAGGTTCACGGTTGAGTCATCTTTTCAGGCTGTGAGTTGAGCGTCGGCGATGCGGACGTCGAGTGCGTGCTCGAGCGCTCGCCAGGCGCGGGCGAGGGGTGGGCGTTGCGTGATGTGGTTGGGAAGCGTGGGGTCGAGCTCGGCGAGGGACGGGTTGAGGATGCGGGTGTAGGTCTTGGTGAAGAAGACGGCGATCCGGCGGCCGTGGTTGGTCAGCTCGTAGTGCTGGCTGCCGGGGACGCGGCGGATGAGGCCCTTGCGCCTGAGGCGGCGCAGGTCGTAGGTCATCTGCCGGGCGCTGTACCCGGGATGACCGCGGCCACGAGCTCACGCAGGCTCTTGTTGGTTAGACCGGCGAACAGGTGGTGGTAGGAGCACAGGCAGGAAAGTAGGGCCATCACCCGATGGTCGCCGAAGCGCAGGCCGGGTGCGGGTAGGCCGTCGTCGATCGACGGCGACACGACACGGTCAAGGGTGCTCGAGTCGGGCACACAGTCGCAGGCGGCGAGTTGGGCGGCCATGAGCCGCTCGTTGATCTCGTGACCGATGCGGGTGAGCGCCAGCCAGTTCTCTGCATTCAGCATCCTGCCGACGCCGAAGTCTTTGGGATCGTTGATCGTTGTCTCGGTCCGCAGCGCGCGGCCTTCCTTAGGTACTGCTTGACCTTGGAATGCTTGTAGTGGGCTTGGAGCTGCGGCTCGACGCCGTCTTTGATGACGCGGGTGCGGAACCGGCCAGGGGTGCGGCGGGTGACCTTGCGGCCGAACACGACCTGTACGTTGTCGGGGCGCCCCAGCGCGAGCTGGTCTTTGAGCATCAGCTCAAACCACTCCCGCACCTGGGCCGGGCGGTCGGGCACGCGCGTGTCCGAGAGCTCGAGCTGGCGGACCGACAGCCGGTAGCCGTAACCTCGGTCGCGATCCGCAGCGGTCAACGGCGAGGGCAGCCGCTGCTCCCAGTAGGTCCAGAACCGTTCGATGTCGCCCCAGTAGAAGGTTGCGCAGATCGCCTGCAGCGCATCGGCATCCTCGACCGAGCGAAAGCCATTGTCGAGCGCCTGGAACGCGATCCCGCGCTTGGCGGCCTGACGCTTGGCCCACTCGTGTCCGTTGAGGTAGATCCACACGCCCCACGGGGCGTAGGCGCAAGTCTTGATGAAACCGGGACCGAACTCGCGATCGCGGATGGAGATGTAAAAGAAGTTCGGGAAGATCGACATCCGCCGGTATGAGAAGTGCGGATGCGACGCCGACCCACCGGCCTTGAACCCGCGCCAGGCAGAGGTCTTCTCATGCGCGATGCCGATCATCACCCTCCCGCAAAAGCGGGCTCGCAGCGCGATCCACGCTCTACAGATGACCCAGCGTCGTCACTCTGGACGGAGGCTATGCCTGGCCACCACGCGCGGCCCAGCGCGCGCCCGGGCACCAGCACACCAAACCCCGAAACTCCCGGATCCCGTAATCGCCGCCAACGGCAGCGCTCCCGAAGGAAGCGCCCCACCGAGCGAGGGTCAAACCGGACTCGCGATTACCTCGCGGCCCGCCACTCGGCGGTATGAGGCTCGCTCGCTAAAGCTAGCTGATCAAGTGGCGTGCGGGCCCGCCGCGGGCGTTCGTCTGAGCTGGCGCCGCAGCAGCGCGAGGCGCTCATCCCACTCGGCGCCCACCTCGGCCATCCACCCGACGGCGTCCGACAGCGGCGCCGGCGTGAACTGGTAGTGGACTTCGCGGCCGGTGCGGGTGCGGTCGAGCAGACCGGCGTCGGTCAGGGCGTTCAGGTGCTTGAGCACGGCCTGGCGCGAGATCGGCAGCTCGGAGGCGAGCTGTGTGGCGGTCGCGGCCGGATGCTCGGCGATCGCTGCGAGCAGCGCGCGCCGGGTCGGATCGGACAGGGCGCCGAACACGGCGCCGGCGCGGTCGTCGGGTCCCGGCACGTCGATGGCGCCGGCGCGATCGTCGGGTACGGGCACAATCACGCCGCCACGAGCGCGGGTCCGTAGGCGCCGCCGCCGGCGCCGGGCAGCGGCACGCCGACGAGGTCGAGCACCTCGAGCGGGCGCGTTTCGACGATGCGCAGGCGGGTGCCGGCGTCGCGCTTGTCGATTCTCAGCTCGACGCGGCTTGCGGGCTCGTCGCCCACGGCCCACCAGAACGTCAGCCGCTCGGGCGCCGAGACGTCCTCGACCCATCCGCTTCGGGCGCGGCCGTCCGAGTCAAAATGGGCGTCGCCGCCGGGCCGCAGGTCGATGCGAACGCGGTCTGCCAACCAGCCGTCGCTCGTGACCGCGTCCCACACCGTGTCGGGTGTGGCCGGGAGCCACAGCTCGCGCTCAATCCGCTCGGTCATCGCGTGCCTCCTCGTCGAGTTCGGAGCGACCCGCAATCAGCCGGTTGCGGGTCTGCTACTTTGTCTGCAACCAACTGGTTGCACCTTACCAGATCGACAGGAGGCCTCATGCCACTCGTTCCGATGGTCGTCGAGCAGACCGCCCGCGGCGAGCGTTCGTTCGACATCTACTCCCGCCTGCTCAACGACCGCGTCGTGTTCCTCGGCGGGCAGGTCGATGAGGAATCGGCCAACCTAGTCGTCGCGCAGCTCGTCCACCTCGAATCCGACGATCCCGACAAGGACATCCACCTCTACATCAACTCCCCAGGCGGGTCGATCTACGCCGGGATGGCGATCTACGACACGATGCAGTTCATCCGCCCCGACGTGCAGACGATCTGTTACGGGATCGCGATGTCGATGGGCTCCCTCCTGCTGGCCGGAGGGGCGGCGGGCAAGCGGCTTGCGCTGCCCAACAGCCGGATCCTGATCCACCAGCCCTCCGGGGGGTTCGAAGGTCCATCGAGCGACATCGAGATCCACGCCCGCGAGGTGCTGGCGCTGCGCGCCCGAGTCGATGAGATCTACGCCAAGCACACCAGGCAAGAGCTCGAGCGCGTGCACGCCGACATGGAGCGCGATCGCTACTTCACTGGCCCCGAAGCGGTCGCCTACGGCCTCGTGGACCGGGTGATCGAGCACCGGGACCTGGCGCGCGGGTCGCGGGGGTTCGGCAGCAACAACTAAGGGCCCGCGAGGAGAGCCCCGCTCGGCGCGCGTCACCGGTGCGGACTGCTAGGCGGCGCGCGTCGTCGGCGCGCACTCGATGTTCGAGAGCTCTCGCCGCAGGTTCTCGCGGCCGCGGTGGTGCAGGCCGTGAACCGATGCCTCGGTTCGTCCCATCCGCTCGGCGATCTCGGTCGGCGACAGCCCGACCAGATGTCTCAGCATAACGACGTCACGCTGGTCGTCGGGCAGCATGTCGAGCGCCTGCTCGAGGCCCCATCGGCGCTCGGAGGCACAATTGTCGGTTGGGTGCGAAGGGGCGAATACCTCTTCACACGGAATCGAGCGGCGATCCCGCTGGTAGTCGACCGCCACGTTACGCGCCACCCGGATGATCCACGCGGTGAACGGCACCTTTTGCGGCTGGTAACTCCTGATGACGGACATCAGCTTGAGAAACACATGTTGCGTGGCGTCCTCAGCATCGTGCTCATCACGAACGATGCTGAGCACATAGCCGTACACATTGTTCTTGTAGCGCAGGTACAGGAAGCGGAACGCCTCCATATCCCCGCTTTGGGCGCGTCGGACGGCTGCGGCGATCGCGGGATCTCGGTCGTTGTGTTCCACGTCGACCGACGCGAAGAAGCCGCGTGACGGCGCGGTCTCCACCTGAACTTGTGGAAACGATTCGTCGCAGGCAGGATTTTTCGCACGAAGAGCAGTCATCACCATGAATTTCGAGTAGACGAGTTGGAACTATTCGCACCAGCCGGAAGGCGTACACATATTCGCTCCGACTGGTTCGTACCCTTCCCCGTGGAGCACAGTAACGGCCGGCGCCACTGTTTTGGGTGTTCCCGCACCCCAGTCTTTTCTCCGACCCACCCTGGGGTTAGTCGCCGCATTTTGCGGCGATTCGTCAGAAAGCACCGCTGTGATAGGGGATTTTTGTCTGGGGCGACCACCGTGTCGTCAGGTGGCTGACACTCCCCGGGCCACAGCTTTAGTGAGGGATCGCCACTCCGATTCGGGGCCCCAACTCAGGCGCGGCGCCAGCTCGGCTCGTCGGAGGTGATCGCGAGGATTCCTCTACCGAGCCCCTGCTCCGCGTCGAGGATGAGCTCGACCGCCTCGCTTCGCGAGCGAACGCCGAGCTTGAGGAAGGCCGAGGACAGGTGGCTCTTCACGGTGCTCTCGGCGAGGTAGAGCTGGTTCGCGATATCGCAGTTCATGTAACCCATCACGACCATGCCGAGGATCTGCTTCTCGCGGGCCGACAGGGTTGGGGCGCCAACCTGCATCCGTTCTTCCCTGGGAATCGCGATCTGACCGGCTAGGACCGCGCCGATGGTGGGGACGAGCGTGTCCTCGAGCTCGCGCTCCAGCACGTAGCCGCGCGCCCCGGCGTGGATGACGCGGCGCACCTCCGCTTTGCCGGTCTCGCGGCAGACGATGATTCGCGTCTCCTCGCGTTCGGCCAGTGACCGCACGATGCCGGTGCGACGGGTCGCCGAGCCCGCGACGGCGAGCACGACGACGGCCGTGGATCCGTCGGCACCGTTGAGGTTCAGATCATCGACTGACGCGACCGAGGAGGTAACCGAGTAGGGACCCTCGGAGAGCGCCGCCAGGAGACGCGTTCGCAGCGTGGCGTCGGGTGACACCACATACAGCTCAGGCCGTATCGCAGAGGACATTCCTACTCATTTCTGTGTTTCCGATCGAACACGCTCTGTCCGCGATGGACACGCAGTTTTGCGGACGTGGCGACCAACGGTCAGGTGCAGGAGCAACTTTCGCCTGGGATGGAACGTGAATGCGTTCAGTGCCGCAAGAAGCGTGGCGGCTAAGCCGTTAGTACGCGCTTGCTATGCGATGTCCCCACGCGAGTTCGACTCCCACGGTGACCACATGAGCGAGGGTAGCGTTGCCCTGCGCGTGCCGGAGGCTGACGAGCGGACGCACGTTGACGAGCGGACGCACGCACAGATCCTCGACCCGAGTACTGCAGACGCCGCGGTCTCCTTCAGAGGCGTCTGGCGCCATTTCGGTCGAGGAAGTTCGCGCCGGGTTGTCCTGCGCGACGTCGATTTCGGAATCGCTTCAGGCACGGCCGTGCGCATCACCGGGGGCAACGGAGCCGGGAAGACGACGATGCTGCGTCTGGCCACCGGCATCCTCGCTCCGAACGCCGGCCAGGTGACGATCGACGGCATCAGCACGGATGAACGGTGGCGTGAGGTGCACCGGCGGATCGGTTTCCTGTCCGCGGGTGACCGTGGCCTGTATGCGCGACTGAACGTTCGAGGACATCTCGACTTCTGGGCCGCGCTGGCGTTCGTGCCGCGCCGGGAACGCAAGCAGGTGGTCGAGGACGCCCTAGTTCGGTTCGGGCTGTCGGACCTCGCCAACCGCCGCGCCGACCGGCTCTCGCTCGGTCAGCGGCAGCGAGTTCGGCTCGCGCTGACGGTGCTCCATCGTCCGAGCGTCCTGCTCCTCGACGAGCCGCGCACGAGCCTCGACGCGGACGGACTCGAGATTCTGTGCTCGTCGGTTCGCGAGGTCCTCGACCGAGACGGCGCGGTGATCTGGTGCGCACCGCTGGGGGAGGAGCAACCTCTGAGCTTTCACCGCACGCTGGTGCTGGCCGATGGACAACTGAGCCCGGTGTGATGGCCGTCCTGGCGCAATATGGCGGCGCGGCGCTCGCGACCGTGAAGCGGGACGCGGCGATCTATCTCAGCTACCGCTTGCGTTTCGCCTCGCAGCTGGTCGCGGTTCTGTTTACCCTGGCGATCTTCTTCTACGTGTCCAAGCTCGTCCGTCCCGGTGTGGTCGGACACGGCGCCGATTACTACCAGTTCGTGGTCGTGGGGATCGCCACACTGGCCGTTCTGGAGTCGGCACTGGGCGTCGCCACGCTCGTGCGAATGGAGCTGATCGCCGGCAACTTCGAACGCCTGCTGATCTCGCCGTTCGGCCCCGTCGCGGGCGCCATGTCGATGGCGGTGTTCCCGGTCGCGTTCGCGACGGTGTTCGCGGGCATGGTGCTCGCAGTCGCCGCCGCGGTGTTCGGGGTCCCGATCCACGCTGCCGGGATTCCGGGGGCGCTCGTGGTCATCGGGATTAGCAGCGTGGCGTTTGCCGCGATCGGGCTGCTGTTCGTCGGCGGCCTGATCGCCTACAAGTCCGCGATGGGGGCGGCCTGGGTAATGGCGGTGCTGGGGCTGCTCGGCGGGATCTACTTCCCGATCAAGCTGTTCCCCGCGTGGATCCAATGGGCGGCCGACGTGCAGCCGCTCACGCCGGCGGTTGATCTGCTCCGGCATCTGCTCGTCGGAACGCCGTCGATACAGCCGCCCTGGCTCGAGCTGCTGAAGCTCACCGGATTCGCCATTGTGCTGATGCCGATCGCCGCCGCGGTGCTGTGGCAGGCGGTCAAGATCAGCCGCCGGCGCGGCACGCTCATGGAGTACTAGCGGCCCCGCCCGTGTCTGGGTCGGCGTTTCCTCTGCAGTCGGACCCGCGCTCACCACGCGCCGGGGAGGCGCCATGGTTGCTCGACGCGTTCGGACTCCACATCCGGTCCGATCTGCCAATCGTGGGTGCGGTTCGGGACGCGGCCGGCGCCTGTGGCCGGCTCGCGCGCATCAGCCCGTTCGATGGCGATCCGCTCTCGGCCCGCGAGGACGCGATCGTGCTCGAGCGTCGCCACCTCGACGGCTCACTCGGGATGCGAGTGGCGCGCCTCGACGGCGGGGCCTATCTGATCGACGCGCCGGGCCACGCTAGGTTCTGCGTCGCCGGCGACGGCTCGGCCGTCTGGTACGACCGGCTCGCCGAACCGTCATCGCGATGGCATCGCCCCCTCTGCGCGCAGGCGCTGCCCCTGGCGGCGACGCTGCAGGGCATCGAGCTGCTTCATGCGAGCGCCGTCGCGATCGACGGCCGCGCGATTGCGTTCGTGGCCGCGTCGGGAACCGGCAAGACGTCGCTCGCGTTCGCGCTGCTCGCGCGCGGTGCGGCCCTTCTCACCGACGACGTGCTGGCGCTAGAGCCGACACGCGCCGGGGTGATGGCACACCCGGGTGTTCCGCTGGCCAACGTCGCGGCGGAGCAACTCGCGCTGCTGCCGGCGCCGGTGCGGGCTCGCGTCGGGACTCCGCTCGGCAGCAGCGACAAGGTTCACGTCGAGATCTCGCAGATGGCGGACGGCCCGCTGCCGCTGGGCGCCGTCTTCCTGCTCGCGCGCTCCGAAGCTGTCGAGCGCCTCGCGATCACGCCGGCCGTCCCTCCGGATCCACGCGACCTCCTCGCTGCCACCTTCATGCCACATATCGTCACTCGGGCGCGACTGATCACGCAGCTGAGCACGTGCGCAGAGATCGCCGGCGCCGTACCCGTGCTCAGGCTCGAGGTCCCGGCGAAGGTGAGCGCCGCCCACGTTGCCCGTGAGGTTGAATGCGCGCTTTCGAGCGTGCTCGCGTAGGGCCGAGTGACCGCAAGAAAGGTGGTGTGATGACCGTTGGTGCAGGCGCTATGCCCTCTGAGCTCCGCCAACGGAACGAGATCCTCGGGTCGAAAGTCGAGATCCCTGACCACGTGGTGTACAGGAGCTTCGTCGCCGAGACCGTGATACTGAACCTGGATACGGGGAGGTACCACGGCGTCAACCCCAGCGGTGGCTTCATGCTGGAGTTGCTCGACAAGCTCGGCAGCGTCGAGGAGGCGGCCGAAGCCCTGGCGAGGGAGTACGGCCTGTCGCCCGAGGAGGCGGCGGATGATCTGTGCGGGTTCTGCGCAGATCTCGAACAGCGAGGGCTGATCGCGCGTAGCAGCGCGGCTGCGGACTGAAGCGCGCGCTCCCGGATGGACTCTGTTCGCGTCTCGGAGCTCCCGCCCGACCTGGCTCGTCCGCTGCCGCCCGGCAGGCGGGCTCTACTCGTAGCCGAGATCCTCGCGATCTACTGCCGGGTGCGTGTGCGGCTGTTGCGCGACCGGTTTCCGGAAGCGCTCGCCGGCACGCGCGGGCATGGAAGCGTCCGCATGCAAGGCGTCCGCAAGCAAGGGGTCAGCAAGCCAGGCGTCCGCGAGCAAGACGACGGAGGCTCCGCGGCCACCTACCTGCGTGCCGCGAGGCTCGCGCGTGCGGTCCAGCGCACGCTCAGACTCCTACCTGCCGACGGGCGATGCCTGATGCAATCGATGGTGCTCACCGCCCTTCTCGCCCGGCGGGGAATCGACACAAAGCTCCTAATCGGTGTCAACCAGGGCGGCGAATTCGAGGCGCACGCGTGGGTCGAGTACTGCGGCCGCGCGCTCCTGCCTGACTCACACGGCATTTATCACACGCTGGCCGAGCTCTAGAAGCGCGCGACCAACGAAGGTCCCGGTGCTACTTGCCGGCCAGCGCGGTCGTTAGCTGAATACGGCGGGGGCAGGACTGCCCTTGGGGACGTCCGTGATCGTGCCGTGCAGGTTCGCAGCAGTCAGCTGCTGCAGCTGTCCGTAGTCGCGTATCTCAGGTTTCGTGTATTCGGGTTTCACTCTGTCCATGGTTGCATCCTCCGATTGACGGGGGCCGGTCCCAACGTGCGAGGCTAGGCACGGGTGCCACCGGGGTCAAGGTGGGGAAAGGGTGGTGCGAGAAAAGTGCTAACCGGGAGCGGGTCAGCGGATCAGGGAGTCAGCGGGTCTCGGAGTATTCGAGTCGCGCCACGGCCGAGCGCTCCAGCGTCGTCTCGGCGAACCCGGGGTCCGACAGCGACCGGAGCCAGCACTCGGCCGTGGTGGCGGCCCAGATCGCGCCCAGCCAGTCGTACCAGTTCGGGCCGCCCACCGGCGGAGGGTTTCCGATCAGGTCACGCACGACGTCGCGGTGAACCCAGGGCCCGATCTCGAGGCGATCACCGCCCAGGAGCTGCCGGATCAGCGGGAGGTCCGGACCGATCAATCCGCGGTGATACAAGGGCGCGAGATTGCTCTTGCGACGCGACAGCCTGATCTGATCCGGAAGTACGCCGGCAAGGGCCTCGCGGCCGATCGGACGATCCAGATAGGGGTCGAAGCGGAACTGCGGCGGTATGCGCAGCACGGTGTCGATGAGGTCCACGTCGAACAGCGGGGGGCGCGCCTCGATGCCCCCCCATTGCGCGCGCTGGCGGACAAAGTCTCCGAGGCCCGCTGCCTCGCGATCGTCGATCAGGAGCTGTCTCAGGTTCAGCCACCAGCGTGGCTCGCGCCCGTCGCGCAGCCAGCCGAGCCCGTCTCCGCTGCTGCGCAGCAGGGCGGACGCACGGTCGTTGAGGTACGGGGGCGTCGGGTGCCTCGCGACGCGGAGCCTACGCAGGCTCGAGTACAGCGGGTACGGAAGCGCCGGCCGGAGCCCGTATCTGGCCAGGACGCGCGCGGTCGGCCGCCATGGCGCTCGAGCTCCGGCTCCCGGGAAGCCGTGGCGGACCAGCGCGACGGCCGAGAGCAGCCGCCCGGCCCTGATCAGGTCGGCCACGAGGAACGGAGCCATGCCGAACGTCTCGTCGCCTCCCTGACCATCGAGCATCACCTGAACGCCGTCGTCCGCGGCTCGCCGGATCAGCGGAAGCTCCGTCACCCACCCCGGGCCTGACAACGGCAGCCTCCAGTCGCGCAGGTAGGCGAGTGCGATCTCGAGCGCGCCGCCGGGCTCGACCTTGTAGCGGACGTTCCTCACCGGGAGCTCGGCGGCAAGCACGTCGAGATAGTCCCGGTCGTCCATCTCGTGCTCGTCGGGGAACACCGTCGAGTAGGCGCAGAGGTCCTGGTCCTGCGTCCGGGCCTTTGCCGCGAGCGCTGCCACCGCCGAGGAGTCGAACCCGCCACTCAGCGTAACCCCGACGGATCCGACCCCGCGCGTGCGCAACTCGACGGCACGGCCGAGCGCGTCCTTCAACTCGGCGGCGATCTCGAGCCTCGAGCCTTCGAGCGGCGCCTGATATGTCGGGGCCCAGTACCGATCTTCGGTCTGGCGCTCCGAGGCGAGCGATAGACGGCGCCCGGCGCCGAGCCGGCGAACCTCGTCGAACATCGTGAGGTCGTCGCCCGGGTCCTCGGACGCCAACCATCGCACCAGCGCGATCTCGTCAGGCGCGGGGGTTCTCGTGAGCAGCGCCAGCAAATGGTGAATCTCCGAGGCGAAGACCAGCTCTTGATCCGTGCGGTGCAGGAACATTGCTCCAATTCCGACCTGATCCTGTGCGAGTACGACGCTGTCGCCGCCGGCACTCCACGCGACCAGCGCAAACGCGCCCCGGAGCCTCGTGAGCATCTGGTCGCCCCATCGCACATGCGCGCGTGCGAGCAGGCTCTCGGCGGAGACTCCGGGGTCCTCGCGGAGTTGCTCGGCGATCTCCGGGTGGTTGTACAACGAGCCTTCCAGGGCGCAGCCGGCGGTTCCGTCGCCGGCGAGACGGTCGGACACGACCGTGAGTGGACCGACGAAGCGAGCCCGGCTCTCCACGTCCGGACCGAACGCATTTCGCAGACGCCCGATGACGCCGGCCCCCGGACGCCGCTGACGCGGATCGTAGATTCCGGCGAGCATCGGCACCTGATGCTAATCGAGGGCGCGCCGCGAGAATCGGCACCGTCGTCCGTTGATCCCCGCATGTTTCCCGTCCGCGTTCAAGCCCCCGCGTCGACCCCGACGGAGGCGGATCCGATGACGCTCACCGCGTAC
Source organism: uncultured Solirubrobacteraceae bacterium (assembly GCA_963849425.1). Taxonomy (GTDB): domain Bacteria; phylum Actinomycetota; class Thermoleophilia; order Solirubrobacterales; family Solirubrobacteraceae; genus Palsa-744. The sequence continues at coordinate 21,850 of CAWKHK010000014.1, forward strand.
CACGCCTCCGCGCCGGGAGCGTCGCTCGTGGAGATCGCGCCTGCGCCGCGCTGGCGCGGCTGGATGAACGCTACCCGCAGCCGCTTTGCCAACCGCTGCCTGCCGCTGCTGATGGCGAACGAGTCGGGCTGGGTCCTGCTCAATCCGGTTGGATTCGACGCCGTCTGGGATGGCGGGTCCGAACGGGCGGCGCTCACCATCGGCTTCGACGGCGGTGTACAGCGGTCGCCGGGCGTGGAGAGCCTGTTCGGCGAGGGGATCCTCACGTGGACGGTCCCGTACCTGTTCCGAACCCCTCCGGCTACAACCTGCTCGCGCGGGGGCCGGCCAACTGGCCGAAGGATGGTCTGTGCGCGCTCGAGGGGCTCGTCGAAACCGATTGGGCCACGGCGCCGTTCACCATGAACTGGAAGGTCACCCGCCCGCACTGCACGGTCAGGTTCGAGAAGGACGAGCCGTTCTGCATGATCGTGCCGTCTCGGCGCGGAGAGTTCGAAGCGTTCGCCCCTGAGCTCCGCCACGTTCGCGATGATCCGCCGACCGCGCGGGGCTGGAAGCAGTGGCTCGAGAGCAGGGATGAGTTGCACGTACGCAAGTTCCTCGGGCTGGACTCGGGTGACTACGAGCAGGATCTCGACGCGTGGGAGAAGGACTACTTCAGGGGCCGGGGCGCGGACGGGCGCGAGGCGCCCGAACACGACACGAAACGGCGGCTGCGCCCGTTCGTGCCTCGGGACGCCGACTGAACGATCAACGACCAGAACGGACCTGATGACAACCCAGATGCAAGTGCCTTTGACGGTCATGGACAACCACGATCCGGCGATGATGCGCGAACTCGTCGACGCCGTGGAGGACGTGGCGAGAAGTGGCGCGTTCATCGGGGGCCCGTTCGTCGAGAGCTTCGAAGCTGCGCTGGCCGCCGCGTGCCAGACCGCACACGCCGTCGGAGTCTCTTCGGGGACCGAGGCGCTCACCCTGACGCTGCGCGCGCTCGAGCTCGCCCCCAGGGATGAGGTGATCGTTCCCGCGAACTCCTTCGTCGCCACCGCCGAGGCCGTGGTCCTCGCCGGCGCCCGCCCGTGCTTTGCCGATGTCGATGCCGACACGCAGCTGGTCACGGCGGCGACGCTCGAGCGTGCCCACAACCCGCGCGTTCGGGGCTTGATCCCCGTTCACCTGTTCGGTCGCACCGCGAACATGGACGAGATCGCCGCGCTCGCGCGGGAATGGGGCGCATGGGTGGTGGAGGACTGCGCCCAGGCCCAAGGCGCGACATACGACGGTCGCCCCGTCGGAACCTGGGGCGACGCGGGCACGTTCTCGTTCTATCCGGCGAAGAACCTCGGCGCTTGGGGCGACGCGGGCGCGGTGGTGACAAATCGCTCAGACATCGCCGAGCGCGTCCGCCTGCTGCGGTCCCACGGAGAGCAGCCCCGCTATCACCATCGCGCGGTCGGCACCACCGGACGCCTCGACGCCCTTCAGGCCGCTGTGCTCGAGCGCAAGCTGCTGCGTCTCGACGGCTGGAATGCCGATCGGAGGCGGGTCGCCGACGCGTTGCGCGCGGGAATGTCCGCTGTCTCGGACGTGATCCCGCCGCCATCGGCGCCGGCGCCGGCTGACCATGTGTACCACCAGTTCGTAGTCACCACCGACGACCGCGACGCACTGCGCGAGCATCTCGACGATCATGGCGTCGCCACCGCGATTCACTATCCGGTGCCGATCCACCGCAGCGATGCGTTTCGCGAGTTCTCGGGAGACGGACAGCGCGACGTCGCCCCGGTCGCCACCATGTTGGCCGAGCAGATCTGCTCGCTCCCGATTTTTCCGGGTATGCGCGACCCGCAGGTCGAGCAGGTCGTCGACGCGGTCGCGGCGTTCGTCGCCCGTTAGCCCAGGACCGCGTTAGCTCAGGATGACGCTCGAGCCTGGGCTCAGCTCGAGCCGCAGTCCCGTGGGCAGCTCGAACGTCTTCGACACGAGCGCTCCCTCACCGATCACGCTCGACTGGAGCCGGTGGCCCGGATAGCGGATCTCGGCGTCATCGAGAACCATCGTGTAATCGATCTCGGCGCCGACGACGGTCGCACCCGAGCCGATCGCCGTGTACGGCCCGATGAACGAGTCTGATACCACCGCGTTCGGGCCGATCACGATCGGTCCACGCAGGGAGCTGCGGGAGACCCGTGCGGATGGGCTGACCACGACGCGACCCTGTGCGTCGCTGTCCTCGCTGAGCTGCGCCGGTGTGGCGTCCAAGGGCATGGCATCGAGCACGATCCGGTTCGCCGCCAGCAGCTGCTCCGAGGAGCCGGCATAGCACCAGTGCTCACCGACCTCGCACGCGCGAACCCGCAGACCGGCGGCGTCGACCGATTCGATCATCGTTTGCGTGGCGATCATCGGCTCGCTGGAAAGCTGCTCGAGCACCGGCCAGACCGAGCGCCCAAGGACGAGTGCGGTGCCTTCCGGGTGGTCCCGCGGCAAGCGAATCGAGTCCGTGCGCCCCACTCGCTTCGGAATAGCGCCCGCTCGACCGGTGCCGGGCCGCACGAGGAGGACGAGGTCGATGTCATCGGCGCGGAAGCAGTCCCGCAGGTGCCGGACCTGCCCGGTGAACAGGCAGTCCGCGGGTTGCAGGAGCACCGGCTGGCCAGACACGACGTCGCGCAGCTGGGACACGAGCGCCCAGCCGTGCACTTCCGGCTCGGTCTCGACGAACGAGATCTCGGCGCTCCATGGTTCGCCTGCGCGCAAGACAGGTGCCAGCTGCTCGCGGACCGTCGACCCCGAGGCGATCACGATCGACTCGATTCCGCCGCCGACGAGACCGTCGATCACGTGCGCGATCAGCGGACGATTTGCGATCGACGTCAGATAGCGAGACTGCCTTGAGTATTCGCACCGTTGCCGCGCATCTTCCACCGATGCGTCGACGATTGCGATATTGACCCGTTCGGGCATGCCTAGCAACGGGCAACGTACCGCGTGGCTGCCGTTGCCCCAGAGTTAATGAGGTAGGAAAAAAGGTTGCTCGCGGCGTTTGGAGCCCCGGCAGCCCGCCGTGCGCCGCAAGTCGGACATGGTTTGGTCCGTTGGTGCGGGTGCTTGAAGAGACAACTCTCGCCGTCGCGGACAAAGCGGACAAAGAATTCACGCGCGCGCGGCCCATCAATATCGTCGTCGTCGGTTTCGGTTACTGGGGTCCCAACCTCGTCCGGAACATCACCGAGCGTCCGGAATTCGAGCTGGGCGGGATCTGCGAGCTCGACTTCAAACGGTCGGCCGAGTTCTCGCGCCGGTACCCGGGCGTGCCGGTGCGGTCGGATCTCGACCGCTTCCTGAACGACCCGGACGTCGACGCCGTCGCGATCGCAACCCCGCCGCGAACGCACTACGACCTGGTGCGGCGCGCGCTCGCCGCGCGCAAGCACGTGCTCGTCGAGAAGCCGCTCGCGATGGAGCCGGACGAAGCCGACGATCTGCTCAGGCTGGCAGACGAGGCCGAGCGGACGCTGATGCCCGGTCACACCTTCGTCTACAGCCCTCCGGTGAACAAGGTGCGCGACCTGATCAGATCGGGCGAGCTCGGTGACGTCTACTTCATCACGTCCTCGCGGATGAATCTCGGGCTCTATCAGAGCGACGGTGTCATCAGTGACCTCGCGCCGCACGACGTATCGATCATGCTCTACTGGCTGAACCGCCCCGTGGTTCGAGTCGTCGCCTCAGGCCTGAGTGTCTTCCAACCAGGCGTCCCGGAGACCGCGTTCCTGACGCTGACATTCGCCGGCGGCGTGACAGCGAACGTGCAGATCTCGTGGCTCGCTCCGCGCAAGCTGCGCCAGACGGTCATCGTGGGATCACAGCGGATGGTCCAATACGACGACACGTCGTCCGATGAGTCGATCCGGATCTACGATCGTGGACTCGATTTCTCGCACGAAGAGGCCCCGCCCACGTTCGGCGAGTACCAGCTCACCTATCGCACGGGCGACATGGTGGCTCCTCGCATCGATGCCGCCGAGCCGCTCTCGCTCGAACTTGCCGACTTCGCCCATGCGATCCGAACCGGCGCCGAGCCGCGGTCTCACGCGCGGCTTGGGCGGGAGATCGTGCGGGTGCTCAGTGCGGCGAGCCTCTCGATGGAGCGCGACGGTGAGCCGGTAAACCTTTACGACGGCGAGCGGCCGTACGAGGAGGGGTACGCCGACGTTCCGGGGCGTGGCCTGCTGTTAACCGGTCGCGGCGCACGGTTTGGTCGATGATCTCGAAGGAAGTTCGTCGGCCAGCCGCCCGAGAGTAACCGCGGGGATGACCGTCGCTGCGAGTGACTTGTTGCGTGACACCGTTGACGTAGTCATTCCGTTCAGCGGGTCCGAGGCCGCCTTCGAGGAGCTCGTGGCGCGGCTGCGGGCGCTCGAGCTCGGTCCCGGCGATTCGCTGACGGTCGTCGACAACAGCCGGCGCGCTGCCGCCGACCCCGGGTCGCACGGTGCGCCGATGAGAGTCGTTGCCGCGCGTGAGCGGCAGTCGTCGTACTTCGCCCGAAACCGAGGCGCCGCGGGTGGCCACGGCGCCTGGCTGCTGTTCCTCGATGCCGATGTGGATCCCGCGCCGGACCTCATCGATCGTTACCTCGCCGCCCGGCCCGAGTCGGGCACCGGCTTCCTCGTCGGTTCGGTGAAGGACATACGCGCAGCCGATGGCGAAGGTGAGTCGATCGCGAGCCGCTACTCGCGACTGCGGCGCCTGATCGATCAGGCCAACACACTGCAGATGCGCCGTCCGTACGCGAAGACCGCGAACTGCCTCGTTAGGCGCGCGGCGTTCGAGGACGTAGGCGGCTTCGTCGACGAAGTCAGGTCGGGCGGTGACGCGGATCTGTGCCTCCGCCTCCAGGACGCGGGGTGGGGATTCGAGCTTCGTCCGCAGGCAGAGGTCGCGCACTGGTCACGCCGGCGGCTCTTAGAGCTGCTCGCGCAGCGCAGTCGTCACGGTTCCGGCGCGGAGTGGCTCGAGGAGCGGTACGCCGGGTTCGCCGGCCCGCGACGGAGCATGCTCGGACTCGCCCGCAACATAGGCGGTGGCGCCGTCCGCGCGCTCGTCTCATATTGCCGGCGTGACACCGATTCGGCGATCGTGCAGCTGCTGGATCCGGTCAGCAACGCCGCGTTCGAGATCGGGCGTCGGATACCGAACGCGATCTGGCGCGAGCAGCCGGCCCTGGTGCTCGCTTACCCGCAGCGGTGGATGGGAGCCATGCGCCAGGCTCTGGGTGTCGCGGAATGAGCGTCGCCGGTGCGCGGGCCAGCGTTCTGGTACGGACGTTCAACTCCGCGTCCACGCTCACGGCGTGCCTCGAGTCACTGCGGAGCCAGACCGTCACCCCCGAGATCATCGTGGTCGACTCGGGCTCCACGGACGGCACGCTGGCGATCGCGAACCGGATGGCGGATCGAATCGTCCACGTCCCCGACCGCCCGTTCTCGTACGGACGTGCGCTTAATCGCGGCGCCGCCGTCGCCACGGCTCCGGTTCACTTCGCGGTCTCCTCGCATTGCTCGATACCCGGACGCGATTGGATCGAACGGTCGCTCCGTCACTATGACAATCCCGACGTGGCGGCCACCAACGGGCAGCAGGCGCTCCCGGACGGATCGCCGCTCGAGCACGTGTTCTACCTGCGAGGCGACACGGATCTTCCGAACCCGTTCTGGGGCTTCTCGAACCACGCCTCGTCGTGGCGTGCCGACATCTGGCGCCACGAGCCATTCAACGAGTCGCTGGTCGCGTCCGAGGATTTCGAGTGGTCCGACCGAGTGCGAGCGTTGGGGTTCGCGATCGTGTTCGATCCGGCGCTCACGATCCCCGGTGATCATCGGACGGCGCAGGGACCGGTGGCGCTCTATCGCCGCAGCTATCGCGAGTTTCTCGGAACGGCCGCGTGCCGTCGCATCGAGCCCCCGACGCTGAGGCGATCGCTCATGGAGTGGTGGTCCGAGCACCCGCCGGATACCAAGCGTCACAGGCAATGGCTCAGCCCCTATCGGATGGCGGTGATCGGGGGGCGCTACATGGCGGGACGCACGCGTCAGGCCGCAGTTGCCAGATCAATGGTCTCCGAGCCGATTCCGGGACGCGGAGGTCGAGCCCGCAATGTGACGCGCGTCGCTAGTGCTCGTCTCTCCCTTCGCCGTACGCACAAAGGATAAAGTCACGTGACTTACGAGCCGGAGGGATATTGGGAGCAAAGGCTTGGACGCGACTTTTCGCTCCGCGGCACGGGTCACGCGAGTTTCTCGACGGACTACAACGACTGGGTATACCGTCGAAAGGGCGACGTGTTGGCGCAAGCCCTCGCTTCCGTCCCGGCTGGGAGCGAAGCGCTCGATATCGGAAGCGGGGTCGGTTGGGTTGTGCAGCAACTACTCGGTCAGGGATTCCATGTCGAGGGATGTGACATCACCGATGTAGCGGTGCAGCAACTCAGCGAACAGTGCCCTGGGACGGTCTTCTTCAAGTCCGCAGTCGGCTCGGCGCCGCTTCCCCGTGCCGAGGGTACTTACGACGTCGTAACGATGCTCGACGTCGCGTACCACATCACGGACGACGCCTTTTGGGCTGCAGCTGTCGCCGACATCGGCCGGGTGCTCAAGGTGGGCGGGATCCTCATCATTACGGACCGGCTCGCCGAACGAGCGGCGCGGGTCAGTGACCACGTCCAGTTCCGCTCACGCGCGGATTGGGAACGCGCCGGGAGCACGTCGCACCTGCGGCTCACGAAGGTCGGCGGGCTCTACACATGGTTGGGTCGGGAAGCGGACATCCGCGGTTGGCGGCTTCTACCAGAGGGGATCCGCGGACCGCTCGAGTATGCGCGCGACACCAAGGTTCGTCACGCTGCGCCGCATCTGCGATGGGCGGTGCTGACGAAGGACGCCTAGTGCAGTGCCTCGGAAGTGTCTTGGCCATCGGCCTCACGGACTAGAGCAGCCCCGCCGATCAGTTGCTCAGGGCGCTGGCGGGCGGTGCGCTACCACGAGCATTGTCGCGCCGTTCGGGAGCTGCCGGAACAGACGCCAGTCGAGCAGCGCGATGGAGGCCGCCGCCCGTGGGAGCCGCCTCCCGATCCGCGTGGGCAAGTGTGCTACCAGCGTCGTGAAGAGGTGAGCCCGAAAGTCGATGCGCTCGACCACCAACCCAGCCCGCGAAAGTAGGACGCGTAAGTCGCGGCTTGTAAGACGACGCAGATGTCCCGGCTCATCGGTGCCGAAACGGCCGAAGCCGTCAGTGCTCGTCTGCAGGCTGCCCGCTCTGCGATTCAGCCACCACTCCAACGACAACGGGTTCGCACACGGGGTCGTCGCCACAAGCGTCCCCCCGGGGGCGAGGAGACGTCCGAACTCGCGGGTCGCAGCATCGGCGTCCGTCACGTGCTCGAGAACCTCCACGGAGACGATGAGATCGAAGGCGCCGTCACTTTCCGGTACCCGCTCGTCGTCCATCAGCAGGAAGCTGGCGTCGGGGTGCCGCCCTCGCGCATTCCCAAGTGCGACTCGCGAGATGTCCGAGCCGACCAGTGGCGCCGTCGGGAACCGCTCACGCACGACGTCGATGTAGCGGCCCTGGCCGCAGCCGTAGTCAAGTATCCGGCGCGGCGTGCCCGGCAGACCTGCCAGCGTCTCGCGCACGGTGACCACTCGGCAGGCCTCGTACAGATCCGAGAAGTCCTGCATGTAGCCTCGGGTGTACCGCTCGTCGTAGAACTCGAGCGCTGGAGCTTCGTGCACGCCCATCGAGTCTACATCCCCGAGGCGGCGGGGTCAGCAGCTCCATCCGTCCAGAAAAGCGGACGCTGCACTAATTGACCTGATGGGGTTTGACCGCGATGCGGCCGGTGTAGTCGATGCGGTTCAAGAGTATGGGACGACGCGCGAAGTACTCGTCGACGGCGCGACGAGCTCCCTGCCAATGGCCGTAGTCGTCGATGATGAGTACACCACCTTCTGCGAGTCGCGGATACAGATGCTCGAGCTCGTGGCGCGTCGATTCATACCAGTCAGTGTCGAGGCGCAGCAGTGCGATCTGGGCTGGCGCGTTCGCTGGAATCGTGTCCTCAACGGGTCCGGCAACGTATTCGAACTCCTCGTAACCGGTCGAGGCCATGTTGTCCCGAACGTCGTCCAGAGTCGCCCAGGCCCACTCGTTCCATGCGCCGGGAGCCCGGTCTGCGGATTCGAGCAGGGACTCCGCGCTCTCGCCGCTAAATCGGACGTCATCCTTCCCGGGAGGTGGCATCCCCTCGAACGTGTCATAGAGCCATATCCGACGCCGCGCTTCGAGCTGGAGAAGCGTCAGCGCCGCCATCATGCTGCTTCCACCGCGCCACACGCCGCATTCCACGATGTCACCGGGAACCTCCGCGGAAACCACGTAGCGGACAGCCTCGTGCAGTGCATACAGCCGCTCGACGCTCGTCATCGTGAACGCGCGGACGCGGCCGTAAAGCTGGTTGAACTCCTCGGGAGTGTCGGGCAGGGGCTGTGCCGAGGGAGGTGACGTGGCTTCCCCATGGACGAGAGCGCGGAGCTTTGTGGCGAGTCGCATCGACACGGAGAATAGCGTTATGCGCCCGAAGGTTTGCGGCCGACTGCGAGATGATTCCATGACAGCCACGGCTTGAAATCACGGCGGTCCAGGCGTGCGCCGATGTGCTGTGCCCATCGCGCGATGTGCCGAGCCGGATCGCCGAACCGACGTAGCGGTGACTCCCTCAGTGCGTAGCTCGCGAGCAGGCCAACTGTGCTCCACTGACCTCCGACTGGAGTGACCTCGACTGTCTCGAAGCCAGCCTCACGACACAGCCAATCGAGCGCGAACGGCGTGTATCGGAAGTAGTCCCTCGGCTCCTCGTGAAGCGCCCAGACGAACGGCGTCGTCACGATCAGCCAGCCCCCCGGGGCCAGCAGCCGATGCGCTTCGGCGAGCGCCTTAGCGGGCGTCTCGAGGTGCTCCAGCAGCTCCGACATGAGAGCTGTCTCGAAGCTTTCGTTCGCCAGTGGGATGTCATAGGCCGTCGCAAGGACGTCGACGGAGCTCAGCGCGTGCGGAGACTGTGGATGGTCGACCCCGACGTGTTCGGTGACATAGGGCGCGAACACAGCTCGGTACGGCTTCTCCCCGCAGCCGATGTCGATGAGGCGACCGCTGGCATAGCGCTGGGCAGCAATGAAGATCGCATTCCCGAGTTGCCGCTTGGCCAACCAGTTGAAGTCATCCCCGCTGGGATGAACGCCTGCGACGAGATCTCGATCGGTCGGAATCACTGGACGAGCCATACGCGGCGGTTAACTAGGGCCCGAGGGGCTTGCCGGGTGTGGGGGCTCCGGGGAGGATTGCGACGAACCGGCGGAGTCGCTCCTTGGCGAGAATCGCCACCTCGGACTGCGATCGCCACATCAACACCAGGTAGACGAAGCCGCCCGCCGCGAGTTGAAGCGCGAGGATCGACCACGCGGAGAGGTGACCCGGGGCGGCCAGGCGAACGAGCAATTCGGCAGCTCCGGTCGCGACGGCCGGCCCCCAGCCGGCAACGACGGGTCCGAGCAGCTTCAGAAGAGGGATCCCGAGGAGCCGGGCGAGAGGGCCGACCGAGACCGGCACCAAGATCCAAGCATTGACGAGGAAGGTCGCAGCGACTCCGACCGTACCCCATGGCAGTCCAACTCCGATGGCGATGACTGTGAGGATGGTGCCGAGGATCCCGACCCTGAACAGCAGACCGGTGGCACCGGCGGCTCGGTAGGCGCCACCCGTAGCGGTGCACACGATCTGCGGGATCGCGGATAGCGAGAGCAACTCGAGCACCGGAATCATGCCGATCCACTTCTGGCCATACAGGACCCGCACCAAGGCGGGTGCCGTGGCGGCCATCGTGAGGGCAAGAGGCATCGCGAACGAACCGCTTGCCGCACCGAGCGCTCGACTCCAGGCCCGCGACATTCGCAGTGGGTCGTCCCGCATCCGAGCGAGGGCAGGGAACATGACCCGCATGATTACGCCACCCATCTGCGCAACAGGGATCATCATGAGGTTGTACGAGCGGCTGTACTCTCCGAGCTCGCCTGTGGAAACAGTCGCTCCCAGCAGGAGATTGTCGAGATTTCGCGACCAGTAATTGAGGGCGTTGAACCCTACCAGCCCTCGAGAGAAGCTCCAGATCTCAGCGATCGCGGCGCGACTTGCCCATCGGTGCGGCCGCCAGCGCACGCTCGCCCACAGCGACGCGGTCAGCAAACACGTGCCGACGAGCGGACCCAGCACCAGGCTGTACACACCGAACCCCAAGACGAAGAACAGAGGAGCAGCGGCAATCGCGATCATTGTGCAAGCAGTCTCTATGATCGCGATGCGGCGGAAGTTCAGGCTGCGTTCGAGCAGCGCCAGGTGGACCGCACCCTCCGAGAACGTGAAATTCAGGCTCACCACGATCAGCAGACCGACAAGCTGTGGTTGTCCGTAGATCGCTGCCAATGGGACCGCCAGCGCGCACGTCAAGATCGTGAGAGCCGACCCGGAGAGCGCACTTAGCCAGAACGCACTCGAAAGCAGATCTTCGTTGACGTGTTTGGCGTGAACCACGGAGGCCGTGAGGCCGAGTTCGGTGAAGATCTGCGCAAACGCAGCGATCGAGTACGCAATCGCGGCCTCGCCGAACTGGCTCGGCAACAGCAGCCTGGCCATCACGATTGAGAAGGCAAACTGAAATGCCTGGGTACCGAGACTCGCGGTCCCCAGCCAGGCGCCTCCGCTGCGCGCGCCCTCGGCGAGCGTCACGCCTCGCGCCAGCCGCACGAGCACCGGATGCTCGGGCGGCTCGCTATCGACTGTCTCGGGCGACGCGGCCTCGTAATCGGACGCGTCCTCGTGGTCGTACACGCGCCCGCGGCCCGATCGCCGAGTGCGACTCTGCACGCCGGTCACGCTTGGCCACAGCCCCTCGTGCTGTTCCGGACCAGGTTGGGATCCCGGCAGCCGAAACCGACGACGACGATGCCGAGGAGCAGCGTGCGCGTGACACCGTCGTCCGCGACGGCGAAGGTCGACTCTTCGAGCACCTCCACCAACGGGCGAACACGTCTCCGACTTGCGGCTCACGTCGGGCACACAGGGCCCTGCCGCACGGACGAGCGGTCGCCCGCGGATCGAAGCTAGCATCGCAGCGCGTGACGCGAACGAGACATAGGGCTTCCGCGAGCCGCGTCTACATCCTCTCACGGTACCCCAAGCTGTCGGAGACATTCGTCAGGAATGAGATCCAGGGGTTGAGGTCACGGGGAGTCGCGATCGACGTGATCAGCCTTGAGCGAGGCGACACGGCGAACATCGACCCGGCCTGGGCCGGCGACTTCCGACATCTCCCGCGTCCGAGTACTCGACGCGCAGTGCTCGATCACCTGTGGTGCGGCGCACGCCACCCGGCGAGCTATCTGAGGTACCTGCGCGCGCTTGTACGACTGCGCGAGCAGTGGCGATTCGGACTCGTGCGCCTCCCGACCGAAGCGCGGCGCCTCCGCGCGCAGGCACCGCAGGGCTGCCACACCCATTTTGCATGGGAAACGGCGTCGATCGCCTCATACCTCGCTCGGCTGCTCGGCGTGCCCGCGACCGTCACGGTGCATGCGAACGACATCTACGTTGGAAACGGACGCCGGTTGCGCCTGCGCTTGTCGCATTTCGATCGAGTCGTCACTGTCTGCAACTACAACGTCGGTCTGCTCAGTGGGATGGGTATCGCACGCGTCGGGGATGGGGGAGTCGACGTTGTTCCGTGCGGCGTCGCGGTCCCCGAGGCGCCCGATCTTCAAGCAGAGCGCACGCTTGACGTGGTGTCGGTCGGACGCCTGGTTGAGAAGAAGGGCTTCGATACGTTCATACGCGCGATGGCGCTCGTGCACGATCGCCTGCCCGAAGTCCGGGCGTTGATCGTTGGAGATGGCCCAGAGTGTTCCGCGCTCGTGGGGCTCGTTCACGAACTCGGGCTCGAAGGGAACGTGACGCTCGTCGGAGCACAGAGCCACGAGCAGACTTTGCAGCTCATCGAAGGCGCGAAGTTGTTCTGTCTTGCCTCCCAGCGGGCGCACAACGGCGATTGCGACGCGGTCCCAGTCGCGATCAGAGAGGCGATGGCACGAGCGATCCCTGTGATCTCGACCCGCGTAGCGGGTATTCCGGAGACCGTCGACGAAGAGGTTGGATGGATCGTCGATCCGGCGTCACCCGGCCAACTTGCGGCGGCGATATCGGATGCGCTCAGCGACGAGCAGGAGCGGCGCGTGCGGGGGCGCGCCGCTCGCGCAAGGGTGTTGCGCCGGTGGACGCTCGACGCCCAGGTCGCCGGGATGCTCCAGGTTTTCAACCGCTCGTAGTGGAAATCCGCGCTCCCGGGCCCGTTGATGCTGGAACCCCGTGACCCCGGCCGCACCCGAATTCTCCGTCGTGATCCCCGCGTTCAACGCGCAGGCCACGGTCGCGTCGTCGGTCGCGTCCGTGATCAGCCAAACGCGCGCGGACCTGGAGGTGATCGTCGTCGACGACGGCTCGACGGACGGGACAGTGCGAGGCCGTCGAGCGGGTGGCCGACCGTCGCGTGAGTCTGATCTCACGGCCCAAGCAGGGAGTGTCGGCGGCGCGCAACGCCGGAATCGACGCCGCGCGGGGGCGCTACGTCGCGTTTCTCGATAGTGACGATCTGTGGTTGCCCCGGTATCTGGAGCTTGCTGCCGGGGCGATGGCGTCGACGGCGCGGCCCGGGTTTGTATACACCGACGCGTACGCGTTCGACCCGGTGACGGGCAAGGTGGGCCGGCGTGGGATGGTGGGGAGAGAGCCCCCGGTGCCGCCACCGAGCGATCGGGGGGCATTCCTGCTCGAACTGCTCGAGCGCAACTTCGTGCACGTGTCGACGAGCGTCCCGCGCGAGGTGCTCGAAGACGTGGGCGGCTTCGATCCGGACTCGACGATGGCCGAGGACTACGCGTTGTGGCTGAGGATCATCGTGCGGGGCTATGACGTCGCCTGGGTACCGGGCAAGCACGTGCTGTACCGCGTTCACGCCGAGCAGGCGTCGCGGGACGAGGTGAAGATGCGGCGCGGCGATCTCGTCGCGTTGGCGGCGATCGAGCCGAGAGACCTGCCCACGGCCGCGCACCGCGCGCTGCTCGATCGCCGCCGCCGCGACCTCGAGCACGAGTTGCGTGTGCTCGAGGGTCGCGCACCCGTTGCCGGGGCGGTCCGCCGACTGCGTCGCCGGCTCGGCCGGCTGCGGCAGGCCGCGGGACTTGGAAGCGCCTGCCGTGACAATCCGCCCACTGAAGTGGCCGCTGCGTTTCCTGATCTCACCCTCGTTTAACCACGTTTGACGCGGTTTGGTGCACGCTTCGGCGGCGATCGCGCCGTCGGCGTTTGTCGTCGTCCGGGCGCGGGAAAGCCACTCACTACACATGCGTAGGAAGCACGCATGGACATAGATACGAAAAACGACGCGAGCGGGGGCGGCGGAGTTACCGTTGCCGATACCAGACCCGATGCGTGGAAGCTCACTCTCGCGGATCGTCGCCGTGTTCGCATTGGCGTTCGTGTCGATGCTCGCAGGGGCGGTGGGACTGTCGCCGGCCTCGATGGCAATGCCGTCCTCAGGCGCTTCCCGGACCGGTGAGACCTCGAGCCTTCTGCGGTCGAGCCTCGAGACGAGCCCGCGCGGCCGTCTGTTCAGCCCCACCAGTGTGTGGAACCGGATCGTGCCGGCGCACGCGCGACTGGCCCCCAACTCGCGCGGGATCACGAGCTATCTCGACAGCTTCGTGACGTCGAGCCAAACCGACGGGATCGGTCCGTGGATCAACACCACCGACTACAGCACCCCGATCTACACCGTCCCGGCACATCAGCCGACTGTGCGGGTCCAGTTCACCTATCCGACCCCCGGCCTCGACCAGGCCTTCAACGCCGTGCCGATCCCGCGCGGCGCGCAGCCGGCGGTCGGCACCGACGCGCAGATGACGATCTACCAGCCTTCGACGAACACGCTCTGGGAGCTGTGGGAGATGCACCGCATGCCGTCTGGACAGTGGCAGGCGGGATGGGGCGGGCGCATCGTGCAGGTGTCCTCCAGTCCCGGCTACTACCAGAACCTGGCCGGTCCGGACGGAAGAGGCACGCTCGAGCAGAGCAATTGGGGCGCCACCGCGTCGGGTCTCCCGATCGCCGCCGGACTCATCACGCTCTCGGATCTGGCGTCGGGTCACATCAACCACGCCCTGGCCCTGCTCGTGCCAAAGGCGAAGGCCAAGGTGTTCTTCTGCCCCGCCCAGCGCACCGACGGATACGACACGTCGCCAGACGCGATCCCCGAGGGGGCTCATTTCCGGCTCGACCCGAGCCTGGACCTGTCGAAGCTGGCGATGCCTCCGGTCACACGGATGATCGCCGAGGCCGCGCAGAAGTACGGATTGATGGTCAATGATCAGACAGGTGTCACCGTCGGCTTCCGCGCCCAGGACCCGACGCCGCTGATGCGAACCGGGTTGCCGAACCCGTACGGAACATACTTCGCGAACCCCGCGAGTGGCCATTATCAGATGCCGACTCAGTTCCTCGCCTCGTTCCCGTGGTCGCATCTGCAGTTGCTGGCGCCACCCAAGAGCTGCTGACGCAGCGACGGCAGCCCTCAGGGCGACCCGGTCCCGCGGTGCAGGTGCATGCGAAGCACCTCCAGGTGAGACCATGGGAACCGCTTGAGCAGGTCGTAGGGCGGATTCCCGGCGAAGATGCGCGTATATGGGTCGGTGGCGCCGGTCGGCGCCTGCGCGTAGAACGCGACGGCTTCCCCGGACTTGTCCCGGACGATCAACCCGTAGCGCTGCGCGGCGAGCGCGATTGCCTGGAGCACCGGTGGCAGGTGGAGATCGGCGATGTCGAGGTTGGGGTCAAGCCGCAGGTGGGCTCCCTCCGGGATCGAATCCGGATCGGCGTCCGTGCCGTCGGTGCGCTCGGCCGGCCAGGCGTACACGCCGGCTCGCGCCGCCGGCAGCGCGATCGCCAGCGCGTGATGGATGCTGCCCGCCTCCAGCTCGGAGATCAGCATCGTGCCGGCCGCGACCGGGAGGCTCGTCGCAGTCGACCCCCAGTACGACCGAGCTCCTGGCCAGCTCGCTGAGGTGTAGTACCCCGGCGAGATCGACACGTGCTCCATCGCACCGCCCCATGCCGCCTGCCACCCGGTCGAGGTGCGGTGGGCTTCCCACAGCTCCCACAGGCGGTCGGTCGAGGGCTGCCAGATCGTCAGATGCGCGTCCGACCCGGTCGCCGCCGCGGCGCCCCGAGGGATCGGCACCGAGCGAAACGCCGCGGCGAGCGTCCGCCCCCAGGAAGCGGTGTTCTGGAGCGTCACCCGCACCGTCGGCTGGTCACGCGGCACCTGGTAGATCGGCGTGCTGTCGGTGGTCGCCTCGATGTCCGGAGTCGGTCCCTTCGCAAACTCCTCGTAGACCTGGTGGTCGAGCCAGTTGATCATCGCCGACGAGGACGGATCGATCCTGGCGTCGTTGCCGAGCGGGGCGTTCCACACGCTGTTCGCCGCGAACAGGCGCCCGGTGGCGGCGCTGCCCGGTGCTGTGGGCGGCGCCGAGGATCCCGTCCCGGGGCCTTGCGCTGTGGACGGCGCCGACGATCCCGTCTCGCTCGATCGCATCGGCGGGCTCGATTGGCCGCATCCGGCCAGGATCGCGATTGCCAGCAGAGCCAGGACCGCAACCGGGCGCAGCCGTCGAACCCTCTTCATGTCAAGCCGTCCCAGGGGTGGCGGCCGCGACCTCGCGCCGGCGGTGTACGAACTCGGGCGCGGTCGCGGGATAGCGCGCGGCGGCGACCACGCCGGCCCACAACCACAGCGAGGCGTTGACGAATACGGTCGGCGGCACGGCGGATTCGCCGATGAGGAAGAACACCAGCAGCGCAACGAGTCCGATTCGCCAAGGCTCGAGGTCGGGGGGCGCGCGCGTGATCGCCGTCCCGCCGGCGCCGAGGATGACGGCAAGCAGCCACAGAGTCGCGCCGACGAGTCCGAGCTCGACGGCGTAGGTCAGGTACACGTTGTGGACGACGATGTCCTGCCCGGTGAGCGGGATGTTCGGGCTCTCGCGGATGTAGTTGTCGTGTCTGGCCGCGAACTGGTTCCAACCGAAACCGAGCAGCGGCTTGGTCTCGATCATCGCGATCGCGGTCTGGGTGGCGTTCTCGCGGTCATACAGCGACTCGGGATTGCTGAGTCGCTGCGAAACGTTCTTCTCGAGCCCGGGGATCGCGAAGATCGCCACCGCGCACAGCGCGGCGAGGCCGACGATCACGGGGACCGCGTATCGGCGGGTCCGACGCGACGCGAGCAGCCCTACAAGCGTCGCCACGGCCGTGCTGATCCAGATCGAGCGCTCGAGCGTCATGATCGTTCCGGCCAGGCACAGCAGGCAGATCACGCCCGCGAGCCACCGCTGCCAGCGGACCTCTCTCCACTTGTAGGTGGCGATCGCGCTCGCCACCGCTCCGACGTACAGGCCGACTCCGTTGGCGACGGCGTCGACGAACGGACCGCGCGCGCGTCCGAAGTGCAGGCCGACGTTCGGATCGAGGATGTAGCGCGGCCACACGAGCGCGCTGGGACCCGTCGTCTCGATCAGTGCGGTGAACCCGAGATAGGCTCCCATCGCGACCAGTGCGCGAAGCAGGATCGCGCGCTCGCGGTCGGTCGGGAAGACCACGGGGCCGAGCCAGAAGCTGATGAACGGCAGTACGCCGAAGGTCTCGATCAGCAGCAGGCCCGGCCCTTTCTGGAACAGGTTGTGCCACACGACCGCCGACATCGCCGCGTAGCCGACGGCAAGCGCCATCAAGAGGTGCGGTGCCGCGAATCGCGGCTTGGGCAGCGTCCCCATCACGTAGCTGCGGCACAGCACGGACAACGCTCCGATCACGAACAGCAGGCGGTCGGGCGCCGCCGGCCCGGGGATGTGGAGCTGTTGCCAGTTACCGGCGAACGGCGTGAGCACGATCGCCAGGGTGAAGATGTAGACGGGTTCGGTCGTGCATACGAGGTAGACGAGCGAGACGCCCGCGAGCAACCCGAGGATCCCCATGACATCGGTGCCGCCGTGCACGTCCAGCCGGTCGACGCCGACCACGAGCGCGGCGCCGGCGAGCAGTGCGAGTACGGCGAGGAGGGCCTGGAGCCACACGCGGCGTGAGCCGGTTTGCCCCGGGCCGCGGCCCCCGGGATCTCCCGGGCGGTCGGGCCCGTGACCCATCACGGGCCCGGGTCGGGCGCGACCGATCGTCCGCGACATCGGACCGGAGCTAGTCGGACCTGGCGTTGTGCCAGGACTTGCGGTTGGCGAGCAGCGTGGCGAGCGCGCCGCCGATCAGCAGGCCGGCGAGGACGCCGCCGAACACGTAGATCTCCACGTTCGACTGGTGATTGGTCGTGGCGCCGGCAGCCGTCTCGAAGACGCTCAGCGTCGGCGAGTTGCTCTGGGTCGCCAGGAGACTCTGGTACTGGCTGGCGAGCGTCGTCTGGTGCAGCTGCGCCACCTGGGTGGCGACGATCGCTTTCAGCAGGGCCGGGTTCGAAGACGCCGAGGTATCGGCACCGGTGTTCGCGAGGTTCTGCTGGATCTGGTGCTGCTTGGCGAGCGCCTTCTGGTAGGCGATGACGGCGCTCTTGTAGCTCGTGCCCGTCTGGGTCGCCGAAGCATCGTTTTGCGCGATCCTGTTCATCGAGGCGGCGAACTTGGCGGCAGCGCCGTTGGCGAGCGCGACTGCATTGGCCGAGGTCGGCCCCGTCGCAAAGATGCGGATCAGGGGGCTCTGCGGGTCCGGGGCCGCTGACAGTCGCGACGCGATGGCGGCTGGCGAGGTGCCGAGCTGGCGCGCGGTCGGGATGAGCACCTGGTCGAAATCGATCTCGCGCGCGTAGATCCCGGCGAGCGCCTGCTCCGCCTGGACGACGCCCGGCAGCTCACCCGAGGTCCCGGGCGACGGTGAGCCGATCAGGACCTGCGATTCGGCCTTGTACGTGGTGTGCTTCTTCCCGGAAAGCACGTAGCCGACGACCGCGAGCACGATCACGGGAATGATCACGAGCAGCGGGTAGCGCAGCATCGCGGTGACAGCGTCCACGCGCGTCGGGCCGTGCACGTACCCGTTTTCAGCGGGCGCGTATGCGGGGCTGGTTTGGGGGTTCGAATTGCTGGTTTTGTTAGCGATGTGAGGTGGCATAACGATCTGGTTGCGTGCAGGGTCTCGCCGCGAGCGGGGCTCGTGCGGAGGCGCTCCGACCGGCGAGTTGGGCGCGCTCCGTCTGGCGAATAGCTGGCGACCAACGCCCGGCCGCCGCCCGAACTTTCGCCAGGTCTGATGTTCTTCGAGCGGGGCAAAAGGAACCGCCGCGCGCGCGCGTTGGTAACGGTTCGTCGGTGTCCTGCGGTCACCGGCGTCGGCATGTGTATTGCGTCCCGCGCGAATCCGTTCGCGCACCCGTCGTGGATCGAGTCCCCACACTCCCACATCTCCGGCCGCCCAAGCGCGGATCGCGCGCTGCCCCCGGTCCCCCGAACGGTGGGCCGAGCCGGCAGAGCCCCGAGCCCAGCCCACCCATCCCCGAGCCCGAACGTCAGGCCGTCGTCGCGGAGCGCTACGCCCGCCGGGACTGGGTCCTGCGGCGGCTGCTGGCGGTGTCCGACTGCGTGGCGATCGCGCTCGCGCTGGTGCTGGCCTCCGTGCTCCAGGGCCGGTCGGACTTCGTCCGCTTCATGGCGTTCGGATTACTCACGCTTCCGGCCTGGCTGGTGCTGATTCGCGCCTACGGCCTGTACGACCGGGATCAGAAGCGCATCAACACCAGCACGATCGACGACATTCCGGGGATCTTCCACACTGTGTTCATCGGGACCGTGCTGCTGTGGGGCTACTTCCGGCTGCTCCCGGTCGAGCGCTTCGATCTCGCCGAGCTCCTGACCTTCGCGGTGTCGGTCGGCCTGCTGCTCCTGTTGGGACGGGCGGTGGTCCGCAAGCAGATGAGCCTGCACGGCCGGCGCCGGGCGGTCGTCGTGGGCGAGGGACCTGCCGCGAGCCTGCTCGTGCGCAAGCTGGCCGCTCACCCCGAGTACGGCCTGATCGTCGTCGGGTCGCTGCGAACCTCGGGCCGCCCCTCTCGCCGCGGCAACGGAGTCGGTGCCGAGCAGCGCGGGCAGCACGGCGGCGTCGAGGACGGCAACCCGGTGCTCGGGGTCGCGGATGATGTCGAGCGGGTCGCCGGCGAGCACGGTGTCGATCGCGTGATCGTGACCTCGGAGGGCATGGATGAGAATGAGCTCATAGACGTGCTCCGGCGCTGCAAGCGCGGTGGGCTGCCCGTCAGCGTCCTGCCCCAGATCTTCGACGTGATGGGCCGCTCGGTGGAGATCGACGATGTCGAGGGCGTGACCATGCTCGGGCTCGCACCGCCGGTCCTGTCGCGTTCCTCGCGGGCCCAGAAGCGGGCCATGGACCTGTTCGGCTCGGTCGTGTGCCTCATTCTCGCGGCTCCGGTACTCGTGATCATCGCGATCGCGATCAAGCTCGACTCGCGGGGACCGGTGTTCTTCATCCAGTCGCGGGTCGGGCGCGGAGGGGAGCCTCTGCGCGTCTACAAGTTCAGGACGATGTCTCGCGATGCCGAAGCGCAGCGTGACAAGCTCGCGGCGCTGAGCGAGGATCCGAACTGGCTGAAGCTCGAAGCGGACCCCCGGGTAACGCGCGTCGGTCGTGTACTGCGGATGAGCAGCCTTGACGAACTGCCCCAGCTACTCAACGTCGTCAGGGGCGACATGAGCCTGGTCGGACCGCGGCCGCTAGTCGAGGCCGAGGACGAGCGAGTCGTCGACTGGGGGAGGGCGCGCCTTGACCTCACGCCGGGAATCACCGGCCTGTGGCAGGTGCTGGGGCGAACCAACATCCCGTTCGAGGAGATGGTGAAGCTCGACTACCTGTACGTGACCAACTGGTCGCTGTGGAGTGACGTGCGGCTGGTGCTGCACACGCTCCCCGCCGTCATCTATCGACGCGGAGCGAACTAGTGACCACCCCGGCAGCCAACAACGCGGGAGCAAATCAGTGAAGATCTGGATCGACCTATCGAACTCGCCGCACGCGCTCCTGTTCGAGCCGGTGGTGCGCGCGCTGCGCGAGCGCGGGCACACCGTGGAGCTGACCGCCCGTGAGAACGCGCAGACGGTCGAGCTGGCACGGGCCCGGTGGCCGGAGGTGGAGGTGATCGGCGGCGAGAGCCCGCGGGGCCGCGCCGCCAAGGCGGCGACGCTCGGCGGGCGCGTTGCTGAGCTGGCCCGCTGGTGCCGTGCGCGGCGTCCCGACGTCGCGGTCTCGCACAACTCGTATGCCCAGATCGTCGCCGCCGCCGCGCTGCGCGTCCCCGCGGTCACCGCGATGGATTTCGAGCATCAACCCGCGAACCACCTCGCGTTCCGGCTGGCTCGCCGCGTGCTGCTGCCCGAGGCGATGCGCGAATTGGACCTCGCGCGCATCGGAGCGACGCCGGCGAAGGTGCGCTACTACCCGGGGCTCAAGGAGGAGGTTTACCTCGGCGACTTCGAACCGGACGCGACCGTCCTTCAGCGGCTGGGGATCGACAAGCGACCGTCGTCGGTCCTCGTCGTGGCGCGCACGCCGCCGAGCCGTGCTCTGTATCACGCCACCGACAACCCTCTGTTCATACAGGCGCTGCGGACGGCGGCGGGGGTTCCGGGAACTCGCATCGTCGTGCTCGCGCGCCATCCCGAGCAGCGCGTCGCGCTCGAGCGCCTGAACCTCGAGAACCTGATCATCCCGACGGCCGCTGTGGACTCGCGCTCGCTGATGCAGGCCGCCGACCTCGTGATCGGCGCCGGCGGCACGATGACGCGCGAGGCGGCACTCCTCGGGACGCGCACCGTGAGCGTGTTCGCCGGGCGGACGCCGGCCGTCGACGTCTGGCTCGAGCGCCGCGGGCGCCTGTCGCGGCTGACCGTGGCCGAGCAGCTGCCGCCGCTCGTCCGGCCCGGCGAGCCCGTCTCGGACGCCGATCATCTGCTCCGGCGCAGTCGTCTGCTCGTCGAGCACTTCGTCGCCGCCGCGACGCTGGGCTCGGCGCCGCCTTCGCTCCCGACCGACGAGCGGTCGCGGATGATCGAGGGAGCGATCGCGTGAGCGATCCGCGCACGCAGATCCTCGACGCGCTCGGCGGCCTGGAGACGTGGGGGCACGAGCACGGGTGGAGCGGGACCGACCAGTACGACGCTCTGAACGCGACCCGCGTGCCCGAGTTCGTCGTGAGCCGGCCGTTTGGCCGGCGCCTGGTGATCCAGGCAGTGAAGCGCTCGCCGCTCGACCTGAGGCCGCTGCTCGGGATCGATCCCGGAGTCAACGCGGTCAGCCTCGCGTGGGTCGCCCGCGCCTATGCGATCGGCGGCTTCCTCCCGGAGCGGGAGAACGAGCGCCGCCTGACCGAGGCCCTCGAACGGCTCGAGCGCCTCCGTCTCGCCTACGAGGAACCGTGCTGGGGATACCACTTCGACTTCCAGTCGCGCGTGTTCTTCTACCCGCGCTCGACTCCGAACTCGATCGCGACCGTGTTCGCCGGCATGGCCTATCTCGACGCCTACGAGCGCCGCGCCGATGCCGAGTTGCTCGACGTGGCCGACGGTGTCGGGCGGTTCTTCCTCCGTCACGTCCCGCAGACGTCCGATTCGCCGGGAGCGTTCTTCGGTTACCTCCCCGGGGACCGGTCACCGATCCACAACTCGAATCTGCTCACCGCGGCGCTGCTCGCCCGGGTGTCGGCGTTCACCGGTGACGAGCGGATGCGGACCGCGGCGCGGGAAAGCGTGCGCTGGAGCACCGCGCGCCAGCGTCCCGACGGCTCCTGGCCGTACGGGGAGCGGCCGAACCTGCAATGGGTCGACAACTTCCACACCGGGTATGTCCTCGAAGCGCTCGACACGTGCGCTCGAGCCGGGATCGAGGAGGCGGCCGAGCCGCTCGCAAAAGGCCTTCACTACTACCGCGCTCGGCTGTTCCTCGCCGACGGGACGCCGAAATACTTCGAGAACAAGACGCATCCGATCGACATGTGGTGCGTCGCGCAGGCGACCCAGACGTTCTCGATCGTGTCGGACCTCGACCGCGGCTTCCTCGACCAGGCGCTCGACGTGTTCGCGTTCGCGCTCAGAGAGATGCGCGACCGCGACGGCGGGTTCATCTTCCAGCGGACGCGCGTATGGCGAAACCGCGCGCGGCACGTGCGCGGCGTCGTGGCCCCGATGGTGCTGGCACTCACGCACCTGCTCGCGGCAACGGTGCCGGAGCGCGAGCGTGTGCCGGGCTACGGCACCAGCGGGCGCCCGGTGTCGGCCCTGGCATCCGCGAGCACTGATGCCAGTTGACGGGCGCAGCCGTGCACCTCGTACTCGGCCGCGATCCGGCCTCGCGCCGCGCTCACGAGACGGTCGCAGAACTCGGGGTCGCCGGCGAGGCGGGCGATCGCTTCCGCGAGCGCGTCCGCGCGTCCAGGCGGCACCAGCAGCCCGGTGACGTCGTGCTCGACCAGCTCGGGGATGCCCATGATCCGGCTGGCGATCACCGGGACGCCGGTGGCCATCGCCTCCATCAGCACGACCGGGACCCCCTCGCGGAGGCTCGGCAGGCAGAACAGATCAGCGCGGCGGTAATGGGCGGCGATGTCGTCCTGGCCGACGCTTCCGGTGAACTCGACGCTGTCCTCCACGCCGAGGTCGCGGGCGGCGTCGCGCAGCGAGTCGTGGAGCGGACCATCGCCGACGATCGTCACGGCGACGTCGAGCCCCCGCTGTCGCACGAGGGCGATCGCTTCGAGCAGCACGGCCTGTCCCTTCACCGAGACGAGCCGGCCCACGTTCAGGATCCGCAGCGGCCGGCCGTCCCGGCTCTGCACCCGCCGGGCCGGGAACGATGCGGTGTCGACGCCGCAGTGGACGACCGAGATCTTCGCCCACTGCTCGGGTTCGACAATCGCCATCAGCTGGCTGCGGCCATAGTCGCTGACGCACACGACGCGCCCGGCCGACCGGATCTTGTCCGCAAGCAGCGTCTGGTCGGTCTCCTGGATGTCGGCGCCGTGCGCCGAGAAGCTCCAGGACGAGCCTTCGTCTCCGTTCCAGAGCTCGTCGACGATCATCGCGACGTCCGCGGCCGGATTGGTGAAATGCGCGTGCACGTGTCGCAGGCCCGCGCGCTTGAGCTCGAGCCAGATCGGGACCGCCTCGAGGAAGTAGAACAGCTGCCAGGCGAGCTCACGCGCGCCGCGCCTGCCCCGCCACAGCGATTTCAGCAGAGCCCGCACATAAGTGTCAGGCCGGTCCCGAAAGGCGAGCAGATGGGCCGTGGCGAACGCGCGTGGATTGACCGGTCGCACTGCGTAGGTTCGTCCGTACTCCTCCCGATCACGCTCTGCGAGAAGGTGCGCCGGATCGCTGCGGTGAATCGAGTATGTGTCGATGTCGATTCCCAACTCCCGCAGGGCACGAATTTCGCGCAGGATGAACGAATGCGAGATCGCCGGATACTGATTGAGGACGTAACCGATACGCCGTGGCATCGAGATGAACTATAGGAGCCCGAGCCTCGAGCGCAGCCCCGGCCGGCTACGGCGGCCGGGCGTGCGGCGGTCGGCGACGGCGAGTACATCGCGTCAGCGGATCGTGTTCGTCACGGACATCGTCACGCCATACACGGTTGCGGTGATGGATGAGCTCGCGAAACTCGTCGATCTCACTGTGATCTTCTCCGCCCCGACGAGCGCACGCGGGTGCGAGTGGATATTCGGTGACCTGAACTTTCGCCACGTGGTGATCGAGGGACTCGCAATCAAGCGGGACGATCCCGACGTCAGCGACTATTACCTCGATCCGCGGATACTCACGCATCTCGCGCGCTTGGCGCCGGAGGTTGTCATCTGTGCCGGCTGGTCAGTCCCGACGTGGTATGCCGCGCTATATTGCGCGGTGTCGGGAAGCGCGCTCGTCATCCACAGCGATGGCACTCCACTCACCGAGCGCAGCATAAGCGCGGTGCAGCGCGGCTCGCGGTCGCTGCTCGTGCGGCGAGCCGACGGGTTTGCCGCCAACAGCCGGCAGGCCGCCCAGCGGTTCATCGATCTCGGCGCCGCGGCCGGCACCGTCCACGCCGCTCCGCACTCGACGAACCTCGAGCCGTTCTGGCAGGTGGGCCGTCGCCGCGTCGAAGATCACGGCGACCTGATCGAAGCACCGGGCCGTTTGCGTGTGCTGATGGCCGGCCGGCTCGTTCCGCGCAAGGGCTTTGCAGAGGCGCTGCCCGCGATCGCAGCCGCGCAGGCGGCCGAGCCGGGCATACGTCTTCAGGTCGCCGGCTCGGGCCCCGACGAGGATCGGCTCCGGGGGCTGGCGAGCGACCTCAACGCGTCAGTGGAATTCCTCGGCTTCGTCGATCAGCCCGACCTCGCCGACGCGGCGGCGAAGGCGGACACGTTCGTGTTCCCGAGCACCCAGGATGAGTTCGGATTCGTCCTGCTCGAGGCGATGGCCGCGGGCATGGCGTGTATCGCCTCGCCGTTCGCCGGCGCCACCGGCGACCTGATCGTGGACGGTGACAACGGCCTCGTGGTCGAGCCGGGCGATCAGGGGCGGCTCACCGAGGCGCTGCTTTCACTCGCCGCGGATCCGGCGCTCCGCCGGCGCCTCGGTGAACGCGGCCACCGGTCCTCGTTGCACCGGACTCCGCGCCGGACCGCGGAAGGCTACGTCGCCGCCGCGGAGGCGGCGAGACGGAGGCGGACCGCCGGGCGCGGCTAGCGCGGAGCGTGCCCGCCGTTCAAGCCGTTGCACTAACCGCTACCGATCGCGCCGGCGATCCAGTAGTCGTACCAGCGGCTAATGTTGTAGAGGTTCCACAGCTGGTAGCTCCAATCGGCGCTGCCGGCCTGGTGCTCGGCGAACAGGCGATCGATCACGTCGTAGTCGAGCAGGTTGCGCTCCGTCAGCGCTGATCCGCGTACCGCTTGGCGCGCCCGGTCGCCGAACGGGCCGCGGAGCCATTCCTTGGCCGGGGTGCCGAAGCCCTGCTTCTTGCGCGCGGTCACCTCCGGCGGGAGCAGGTCGCGGACCGCGTTCTTGAGCACGACCTTGCCGATGCCGCGACGGTACTTGAGCCGCGGAGGCAGGGCGAGCACGAACTCGACCAGGCGATAATCGAGGAACGGGTCGCGGCCCTCGACCGAGCACGCCATCGTCACCCTGTCCATACGCATCAGCAAAAGCTCGGCCAGGCGCTGCTTGAGCTCCAGATACGACATCCGCTGGAACACATCGGCGCCTGGGTGCACCGCGTCGATCTCCTGCCAGTAGCCCTCGGGGATGCGGTACGAGTTCGAGAAGCGATCGGGGTCCATCAGCACTTCATGCTTCAGCGGACCCCGGAAGCACAGGCCGCCGCCACGGTAGGGAATCGAGTTGTCGGCGGCATCGAGCAGGGCGTCGGTGTGCCGGGTGAAGCGGCCGAGGCGACGCGTCGCGCGGCCCGCGCCGTGCGCCAGCACCAGCCGGGTCTCCCGTGGCAGCAGCTGCTGGAACGGACGTACGACATGACGGTGCTGCGCGTATCCGCGGTAGCCGTGGAAGATCTCGTCGGCGCCTTCGCCCACCTGGATCACGATCGTCCCGGTCTCCCGCGCGAGCTTCGTGACGAAGTACTGCGACACCCCGGTCCAGTCCGACAGCGGCTCGTCCTGGTAGGCGGGAAGCATCGGGAGGAAGCCCATCAGGTCGTCCACTCCGATCCGGACCTCGTGATGGTCGGTGCCGAACCGCTCCGCGACCGCCCGCGCATAGTCCAGTTCGTCGTAGGCGCTGTATTGCTTGGGTGCGATCGAAAACGTCCGAACCGGCTCCTCGCTCACCTCGGCCATGAGAGCGACATTCGTGGACGAGTCGACCCCTCCGGACAGGAACACGCCGAAGGGAACGTCGGACATCATCCGCTTGTGCACGGAGCTGCGCAGCAACTCGAGCACGTGCTCCTCGGCCGCCTCGTCGGACATCGATGCGCTCGAGGCCGCTGCCTCCGGGGAGAACGGCGTCCAGTAGCGGTCGCGCTTGACGGCGCCGTTGCGCGAGATGGTCAGCCGCTCCGCCGGGGCGACCTTGTCGATGCCGGTGTACATCGTGCGCGGAGCAGGCACGAACGCGAACGTGAGGTAGTGGAAGAACGACTCCTCGTCGAGTTCCGCCGAGACCGCTGGGTGTCGGAGGATCGCTCTGACCTCGGATCCGAAGATCAACCCGTCCGGTGTGAGCCGGTAATACAACGGCTTGACGCCGAGCCGGTCGCGCGCGAGGAACAGCTCGCCCTTGCGGGCGTCCCAGATCGCGAACGCGAACATGCCGTCGAGGCGCTCGACGCACCTCGGGCCGATCTCCTCGTATAGGTGCAGCACCGTCTCGGTGTCGGTCCGCGACCGGTACACGTGTCCGGCCGACTCGAGCTCGCGGCGTAGGCTCTCGTGGTTGTAGACCTCGCCGTTGTAGACGATCCAGACATCGCCGGTCTCGTTCGACATCGGCTGGTGGCCGGCGGCGGAGAGGTCGACGATCGACAGGCGGCGGTGTCCGAGCGCCACCCTCCCGTCGGGCGAGGACCAGGCGCCCTCGTCATCCGGTCCGCGATGGGTGAGGGTGTCACGCATTGCGACCAGCACCTCGGGAGAGGTCTCCAGGCGCTGGTTGAAGCTCAGGGTGCCGCAGATTCCGCACATGACTGCTAAACCGCCGCCGCCAGCTCGCGCGCCAATACGTTCACGAGGCGCTCGGCGGCGCGCCCGTCCCACAGGTGGGGCACGTCGGCGACACCCCGCCCGTCACCGGCCAGCAGCTGAGGTATCTCCCCAATCCGCGCCGGCGCCTTGCCGAGCAGCAGGTTGGTGCCGACTGTTACCGTCACAGGTCTCTCGGTGTTGTCGCGAAGGGTGAAACACGGGATGCCGAGATACGTCGTTTCCTCCTGGATGCCGCCGGAGTCGGTGAGGACGGCCGCCGCCGTGGAGGTGAGCGACAGGAAGTCGAGATAAGCCAGCGGCTCGAGCAGCGACACACGGTCCGATCGGAACCGCAGACCCTGCGTGTCCATCGCCTTGCGCGTGCGCGGATGGATCGGGAACACCACGGGCAGCGCGTCGGCCAGGATGTCGAGGTTCGTGACCGTGTCGACCAGCTCAGGCCCGTCGACCAGCGCGGGACGGTGCAGCGTGACGAGGACGTAGCCGCCGTGGCGGAGCCCGAGCCGGGTGGCGGCGTCGGCGGAGTCGATGCGCTCGCGCAGGGCGACGAGCGTGTCGATCATCGTGTTGCCGACGTAATGAATCCGGTCGGTCGGAATGCCCTCGCGGGCGAGGTGCTCGGCAGCCTCGGGTGAGTGTATGAACAGGAGATCGCTCAGCCGGTCGGTCACCACCCGGTTCGTCTCCTCCGGCATGGTCCGGTCGAACGACCGCAGCCCGGCCTCGACGTGGCCGACAGGCACCATCAGCTTCGAGGCCACCAGCGCCGCTGCCAGCGTCGAGTTCACATCGCCCGGAACCAGCACGAGATCGGGTGAGCACTCGAGCAGGACGGGCTCGAGCCGCTCCATGATGCGCGCCGTCTGCTGCGCGTGCGAGCCCGAGCCGACCTCGAGCTCGTAATCGGGGGCGGGAACCTCGAGCTCCTCGAGGAACACCTGCGACATCGCGTGGTCGTAGTGCTGGCCCGTGTGCGCGAGGACAGTCTCGAACTCGTCTGGCCGCCGGCGAAGCTCGGCGGCCACGGGCGCCATCTTCATGAAGTTCGGTCGTGTCCCGACGACCAGCATGATGCGTCGCGGGTGGGCGCGCAGGGGGCGCGTGAGCGTGTGTGTCATGTCGCTGCCGTGGTGGTGCGGTCGTGAGCGAGTCGCATCAGCGACAGCCCGTAGCGTGGGATCAGGCGGCCCGCTCGGCCCAGCGCGGGGAGCGGGCGGCGGCGCGTCGGGGACGTCAGGCTTGAGCCGATGTGGCCGGGACTGTGCAGCTGGCGCCAGAGGCAGTCTCGCCGCCCCCCAGGGGGAGTCAGCAGCCAGTCGACGAGCCAGACGTCGGCGATCAGCTGCTGGCGGCTTCCTTGTCCGTCGGGGTTCGCCAGGCGCTCGGCCAGTCGCACGCGGCGCTCGACGCGTCGCCCGGGTCCGATCACGGTCGCGGTCGGGAGGCCGACGACTCGCCCGGCCACCCGGATCGACGCGAGCAATGCCCGCTCGAGCTGCGGATGCTCGTCGATGATCACCGCGACCCCGTCCGGCTCGACCTCGGAACCGAACACGTCCCACCACCTCGCCACATCGCACGCGAGCCGCAGGTCGAGGAACCCGTCTCGGGCGTAGAACAGCAGCAGGCTCGCGAGCTCGTGCGCTCGCGGCGGGCGGGTGCCCGCAGCGGCGGCATCGGCCGTGCGGAACAGCAGCTCCCGGGAGAACCGCGACTCGTACCAGTGCACGCGCCAGTGCAGCTCGAGCGGCGGCAGGCCCTGGGTGTCGTGGTCGAGCCTGAAGTGCAGAAGCGGCAGCGCGTCCTCGTCCGCCTGATCATGCGGGGGCAGGTAACCAAGCCGCTTGACGGTCCCGATCGCACCCGGCAGGTCCTCGCGCGCGGCCAGCAGGTCGATGTCGGCCGACGGTCGTCTGCCGAGGTCGCCGTAGAGAGCCCTGCCGAGGATCGGCCCCTTGAGGGCGAGGGCGGGAATGCCCGCCTCGCGCAGGACATCAGTCAGGTGGATCGAGATGAGCTCGAGCCAGGCGTCGTGCTCCGCGCATGCCGTGATCGCGCGGTTGACGGCCTCGACGAAGGATTCGGGGGCACGGGAGCCGGCGAGCGCGATCAGGCGCTCCCCGAGCAGCGGCAGCAGCCGTCGCTGCTCCAGGAGCTGCGTGAGCGAGGGCCAGTCGACCCGGTCGAGCAGGTCCTCGGCTTCGGGTCGGGCCGCTTCGCGGGCAGCGTTCGTCCCCGCGCTGATGGCGATCAGCCTCGCCTGGATCTTAGGATCGGGTGCCACGTTCCCGCACCAACGGCCCGGACGCGGCGTTTCTAGCGGTGATTACGGCCGGATCGAGCGGGGCCGCTCGCTCTCCATCACCTCGGGGAGCTGGTCGCGTGAGGAGATATCGAGCTTGACGAACACCTTCTTCAGGTGCCACTCGACCGTCTTGCGCGTGATTACGAGCGCCTCGGCGATCTCGCGGTTGGTCGCGCCGGCGGCCGCCAGGTCGACCACGTGTCGCTCGGCGGGGGTGAGCGCCTCGGGCCCGGTCATCCGGTTCCGTCGGGGCCGCCCCCCGGCGGCGCGGAGCGTGGCCAGTCCGCGGCGCGAGACGCTCTTGGCCCCGAGCCGGTCCGCGAGCCCGATCCCCGTCCGCAGCGGCTCCCGCGCAAGCTCGTCGAGACCAGCGCGATGCAGCGCCTCGCCGTAGCACAGCAGCACCTTGGCGCGTTCGAGCTCGGCGTCGGAAGTCTCGATCACCTCGAGCGCTGCCTTGAGCAGGTCGAGCTCGGCGGGCGGTCCTTCGATCCCCGCCTTCGTCCTCAGCGCGAGCGCGATCGCCCGCGGCATCCCGAACGACTCGGCGACGTCGAGCGCCTCCTGCGCGAGTGCATGGGCCCGCTGCGGCTGGCCGACCGCCTTGTAGCACTGAGCGGCCGTCGGCTGCCACGCGACCAGCGCGGGATTCGCCACCCCGAGGGCGGTCGCCAGCGACTGCGCCTGGGCCACGACGCGCAGGGCCTGGGCCAGGTCTCCGTGCGCGAGCCAGACGCGGGCGCTGACCTCGAGCAGCATCAGTCCGCGCGGCTCGTCCGTCGGCGCCGCCGCCAGCGCCGCGCGAATGATCTGCTCGGTGTCGTCGTGGTTGCCCTGCTCGTGGAGCGCGCTCGCCAGGATCGCCGACGTCTCGGCAGCGTGGAAGCGATGCGAGCCGTGGTCGCCGCCGAGCAGCGCTCGGGCCAGGTCGGCTGCGTCGAGCAGCCGTCCCTGGTGCAGCAGCGCGACCGCGCGGGCCAGCTCGATGCTCCGCTCGGCGAGCAGCAGGCCGCGCTCGCGCGCGGCGCCGGCGCAGGCGTCGCAGATCCGGTGGGCGCGGCTGAAATCGTCGACGATGGCGAACAGAATCGCCGCGGTGGTGGCGAGATACCCGTTGATCGACCGGCCCGGGGCGGGGATCGCCAGCGCCCGGTCGGCGAGACGGGCGACCTCGACGCTCGGGTCCCCCCGGCACAGCAACTGCCAGGCGTGGGCCATCAGCAGCTCGGCGCCGTGCGGACTGGACTCCACGTCCGGCGCTAGGGCGAGCTCCTCGATCCGCGCAGCGGCGGCGTCGTGCGCCTCGGGGACCAGCAGCCTGGTCAGGAGGCTCGACACCTCGGCGCGCTCGCGTAACGGGTCGTTCTCGTCCACCAGGTCACGCCCGGCGTCGAACGAGAACCAGGCCGCGCGGGGTGCCCCGGCGGCTACCTGCGAGACGCCCAGCTTCAGGAGCGCATCCGCACGATCGCGGGACGAATCCAGCGCCGCGACCGCGGCGGCTAGCGTCGGGGTGGACCGCGGTCGTCCCTCGAGCAGGTCCACGAGGCCAAGTCGGGCGACGAGGTGAGGCTGCGCCGAGCGTTGCTCGGGGTCCTCGGCGATCGCCCGGCGGATCAGCGTCCGCGCCTGACCGAGGTTGCCGCCGGCGACCTCGCCATCCGCGAGCTCGACCAGTCGGTCGACGACCTCGGAGCTTCCGGTGGGTGGCGCCAGTAGGAGGTGACGGCTGCTCGACGCGCCGCTCTCCTCGCCGGAGAGAGCCATGTCCGCCACGCGGCGGTGCAGGTCGGCCGCGAGTGCCTCGGGCGTCTCGGCGCGCAGGCACTCGGCGGTGAGCGGCGCCGCGAACGACAGCACCTCACCCGGTGCGAGGATCCCGCTCTCGAGCAGCGCCTCGGCCGCGCGCAGGCTCCGGCTGCCGTCCAGACCGGCTAACTGTGCTCCCTGCTCGAGCGTCAGCGGTCGCTCGCTGATCGCGATCGCGGTCGCCAGCGCGCCCGCGTCCGTCCCGACGTCGTCGAGCTGACGACGCACGAACCCGCGGATGGCAAGCGGCGGCAGCGGCGCGAGCGCACGGCGGGCGGCGCCGGCGACCGGCTCGATGCGGTTAGCGCCGACCCACGCCACGAGCTCTGAGAGCAGGAACGGGTTCCCGCCGGTCAGCTCGTTGCATTCGGCACAGAACAGCAGGTCCGCGCCGGGAAGCGCCGTGGTGATCAGGTCGACCGCCGCGTCCTCGTCAAGCGCGTGCAGCCTGATCGTCGTCGCGTATTCGTGACTGCGGAGCGCTTCCATCACGCCCAGCGTCCGCGCATCCACGACGTGCGAGCTCGCCGAGATAACGATCAGGGCCGGTCGTGAGCGG
Organism: uncultured Solirubrobacteraceae bacterium; assembly: GCA_963849425.1. Taxonomy (GTDB): domain Bacteria; phylum Actinomycetota; class Thermoleophilia; order Solirubrobacterales; family Solirubrobacteraceae; genus Palsa-744. Next base: position 53,461 of record CAWKHK010000014.1, read on the forward strand.
ATGCGCTCGGCGAGCTCCTCGACCATCCGGAGCGACAGCTCGTCGACGAGATGGGCATCGTCGAGAATCAGCGCCACCGGGGCCAGCGACAGAACGCTGGCGATCAGCTCCGCGGCCCCGCGCCGCTCGGACATCGCCGGCGCGCAGCGGACGACCGCCGACCACACCGCGGATCCCGGGGCCGCGCGCTCCCCCCCGCGACCGCGCCCTGAAGCGACCTTGAACCCGCGTACGCTCGCCTGCCGGGCCGTCTCGCTCAGCAGCGTCGTCTTGCCAACTCCGCGAGGGCCCTCGACCAGCAGGATCCGTCCTTGGCCGCGAGATGCATGCTCCAGTGAGGTGCCTATCTCGACGGTCTCTGCGGTTGTGGCTATCGGAGCCCGAGGAAGCAAGAGTTCCCTTCCGTGTGCACGTGGCGCCCTGCAGCACCCTCCGAGTTAAACTCGGTGCGCTCCTTGCCGGAGCGGACGTGCCGGAAAATGTTCGGCATTTGGCGGGCAATTTCACGCGGGTGCGCTTCCAGATGGCCTCTGGAACCGCCCTCGCGTAGGGCCAACGGACCCGACTCCCCCCAATTCGAGCCGTATTCGAGATTACCCGGAAGCCGGCGACGGGCACTCCACGGCGTCGCCTTTTGTTGACGGTTGTCCGGAGAGACTATCGCCCTAGAGTGACGGTCTGGTTGCCGAAGTAGCCTCTACGCCCGATGCCGCCGGACCACAGCAAATGCGTCTCGACCAGCTAATCCCCGCAGCGCCGCCAGCCGCCGGCGGTGTCTACATCACGAGCCTGGCCTACGACAACCGGGCCGTGCAGCCCG
>CAWKHK010000015.1:0-5317 GCA_963849425.1 uncultured Solirubrobacteraceae bacterium
ACACGGCGCGATTGGGAGTGAACCCGTCGTTTTCCTCGCGCAGCCCCTCGAGAGCAGGTAGCCGGTGGATCGGCTACGGTCACGCGGCCTGGCGCAGCGGGACGATCTTACGATCTCGGCGGAGCACCTCGCGCCCGCGCCGCAGGCCCTCGCTGACCAACTCCTCGGCATGACCGAAATCGGTGGGCATGATCCCGTCGACCTCGGGCGCCGGGAGGACCACGAGCTCGACGTCGTGGCGGTAGCGCGCAAGGTCCTCCACCAGCCGGTACGTGAGCGCGCGCGAGACCGCGGCGACGCCGGCGGCGAGCACGCCCCTGGGCGCGCGGCGCAGTGACGCGGCAGAGAGGGCGGGCAACACGATGATGCGGTCAGCCCCGAGAGCCACGGCCTGCGAGATCGGCGTGTTGTTGACGATCGCGCCGTCCATCAGAAACTGCGGCCCCCACGGAACGGGGGGAAACACTCCCGGGATGGACGCGCTGGCGAGGATCGCGTCCAATGCAGGCCCTGTCGAAAGCAGCATTTCCTCACCGGTCATAACATCGGTGGCCACGACGTGCAATGGCACGTCAGCCTGCTCGAGCCGGTCGACGCCGAGGTGACGCATTAGGACTCGGCGTAATGACCCAGCCGAGACCGAGTGGTCTCGCAGCCCGAGCAGACCGAGCGATGCGGTTACCGGATTGGCGGGAAACACGTGCCCTCGCCTGAGCCCTCGCCAGATCCGTTGCAGCTCGCGAGCCGTCTGCACCGATGGCGGGCGAGACGCCACGAATGCCGCGTTGATCGCCCCGACCGACGTTCCCACCAACAGGTCAGGCCGGACGCGGCGCTCGAACAGCGCCTCGAGCATTCCCGCTTGACAGGCGCCGAGACTGGCTCCACCGGAGAAGACGAATGCCGTGGGCACGGAGGTGAGGATGGTGATCCCCGTCGACATCACCAAGGCGCCTCGGTGCCGCGCCGGTAAATCCGAGTTATCGACCGCTCGCTACGCGGGGGCGGGGCTTTCCTGCAACGTCCGCATGCGGCCGAACTGGTGCCTGAGCACCACGTATGCGACGCCGCCGCCGATCAGCGGCACCAGTAGTCCAACCGCTCCGTAGAGCAGCACCGCCGCGATTGCCGCGTTGCGTCCTACGCCGTAGAGAATCAGCATGCCCGCGATTCCTCCCACGGCACCGATCCCGCCGGGCAGCGGAATCGAAGCCCCGAGCGCACCGATGATGTACGCCATGCCCATGACCGCGAAGCTCGGTACCGGATGGGCGTGGATCGCGAACAAGGCGCTGAACAGCACGAGCTGGTCGAATCCGAGATATCCGAGCGCGCCGGCTAGGCTTCTGAGCCCGCCACGGTGAAACACTATCCGCTCGGTGTCACCGACGGCCCCGGCGACCGAGTCGATCCAGCCGGCCAGCTTCGGATGGTCGCCCCTGGTCCGCCCCGCGAACACGGCTGCGCGGCGCGCGATCAGCAGCATGATCCCGATCCCAACCGCGGCGATCGCGGCCGGCAGCAGTGTAAGGAGCAGGTTTCGAGAGCCGGCGAACAGCCCGATCGCAAGCCCTGCGCCGAACACGACCAGCGCCAGGGCATCAACCGCTGTGTTCAGGAAGCTCAGGTTGAACTGGCGCTGCGCGATCGTGTGCGAGGGCATGCCGAAGTGGCGAAGGATCCAGGCGCCGACGCCGATGCTCGTGAGCGAGCCGCCCGGCAGGAGCATCCCGCCTCCGAGCTGAGCCCAAGCAGCCCGCGAGGCAGTCCGCCTTCCTCGACCGTCACGCTCGAGCAGGTTCTCCGGGTCGACGATCGACCGCCATGACAGGACGTAGCCCGTCTCCGAGAGCAGTTCGAGCGCGACGGCGCCGACCAGCCATTGCCAGCTTACGTGCTCGAGGCTGTGCAGCGCCTGCCTCAGACCCGGGAGCAGCTTGAGCACCAGGTAGCCGAACACCAACCAGCCGAGCACCTTTACAGCCCGCTTCTGAAGATGTGTGCGCGCGGTACTGAGCGCGCGACGCGTAGAGCGTCGCCGGGTCACACCGATCCGTCTCCGGATCCTCCGTTCGCGACGAGCATCCCGAGCCCGATCACAAGGCCGACGACGCCGACGACCATGAGGATCACGCCGACGGTGCCGACATCGATGCCTCCCAGGCTCGCCGTCACGGCGAACCTCAGGATCGCTCCGACCGCGATGGTGAGCAGGGCGATTCCGACGCTCACGTGCGCCCCCAGTCGTGCGGCCTGTCCGTTGCCTCGGCGAGCGCCTGGGCGGCTGGTCCGAGGACGGCCGATTCGATTGTCGAGGATGACGCCATGTTGAAGGTTGCTTGGGCGGGCGCGATCACCCGCGTGGGCCGAACGTACGGCGCGGAGCTCGCCCCCTCCAAGAACTGAGGTGATGGTTCGCGAGACGCGGCGGTGATGCGTCGGAGATAACTCGAGCGCATGGGGCGCCGCTGCCGGACTTCTAGGCGATGGCTGCTGCGGGTGTAGGTTGTCGCCGTATGGTTACGGAGCGATTGACAGACGAGCAACTCGAGGAGCGTGTGCGGTTGGCCCTTGAACGGGAGCCACGCATCGCCAACCCGAGGGACGTGGCGATCTGGGTCGCCGCCGGCAATGCGACGCTGCGGGGCACGGTCCCGAGTTTCAAGGAGCGTCGCGCTTGCGTCGAAGCGGCCAGAAAGGTCAGGGGCGTGAAGCACGTGGTGGACGAGCTCACGGTCAAGTGGTTCGGAGACCAGCGATCGGATGACGAGCTCCGAGGCGTCGCACTTCAGACGCTGATCTGGGACGTGGAAGTGCCCCACGACGGTATCGATGTCAAAGTCACGGACGGCTGGGTCACGCTGAAGGGTGAGGTCAGACACCAGTTTGAAAGCGACGCCGCGTTTGACGACGTGGCGCGCCTCGAGGGCGTCGGCGGCATCACCAACGAGATCCGGGTCGTCACGGCCTGACCGGCGCGCGCGATCCGCACGTCGCGCGTCGCCGGAACGACAGCAATGGGCTCAGCCGAGATCCCAGCCGGCGCCGATCCCGAGCCATAGGCCGCACGATGATCGACGTTTCCTACCAAGCGAGATGACCATGAGCGCAGAGCCGCCGCAGTTCGTCCTGCCCCAGTTCGGGATCTTCGCTCAGGGCACGCATGCCCATCACTTCCTGGAGTTCGATCTGAAGCCCGGCGTTGATGCCGCTCAAGCGGTGGCAGCGTTCCGGCGTCTGCGGACACCCGATGTCTCGGCCGGTGGAGTAAACCTCGTGGCGGGTTTCGGAGCTGAGCTGTGGCGATCCGTGGCGCCGTCGAGGGCGCCCGCTGACCTCGGTCCGTTTGAAACGATGAACGGACGCGACGGCCATATGGCGCCGGCTGTCCAGCACGACGCGTGGCTGTGGCTGAGCGGCGCGGAGCCGGATGTGACCTGGCACAGCGCTCGGACGGCGGTGCTGGCGGTGCGGGACGCTGCCGACCTTGCCGCCGAGCAGCCGGGCTTCACGTACCTGGGCGGGCGCGACATTACCGGCTTCATCGATGGCACCGCCAACCGGCCCGTCCGCCGGGCGGCCGACGTTGCGCTCGTCCCTCCCGGCCAGGCTGGAGAGGGCGGCAGCCACGTGCTCGCAATGCGCTGGGTGCACGATCTTGTGGCGTTCAATCAGCTCTCCGTGGAGGAGCAGCAGCGGGTGATCGGACGTACCAAGGCTGACAGCATCGAGCTCTCGGACGCAGAAAAGCCACCGACGGCCCATATCGCACGTGTCGAGATGACCGTCGACGGTGAAGAGCTCGAGATCTTTCGCCGCAGCGTTCCATATGGCACGGCGGAGGAGCACGGTCTGTACTTCCTCGCGTTCAGCGCCGAGCGCTCGCGATACGACCTGATGCTTGCGCGAATGTTTGGCAACGCTCCCGACGGGGTACGCGACCGTTTGACCGACTTCTCCAAGCCGGTCAGCTGCGCGTATTATTTCGCGCCGTCTCTGAATGCGTTAGCGGAGGCCGCAGGACCGGAGTGACGCGAACGCTCATAGCCGGCGCCGATAAGTCGACCCGGTGCCCAGCCGAGTGTTCGTCGCGCCGGTGACGCACCATCCGCCGTCTCGGTACATCAGCCGCGATGCTCGCGGCGGCCGCTGGCGATTCTGAGGTGCACGTTCGATGACCCCGGTCCCCGTGCGTGCGCGACACGCGAGAGGCCACGAGCGGGCGAGGCCAGGCCGCCGAACATGTGAATTGCACCAATACGCGAATGGCGCTAGCAGCAATGACCGCGCGGGCTAGATGTGTGATCCTGCCTGCTATGCCACCGGGCGGCTCTCGGCACATGAGACGCGCAGCATCCGTCGCCGCGGCCGTAGTCGGCTTGGCCGTCGCCGGCTGTGGAGGTCACGGTTCGCGATCACATTCGGCGGCTCAGCCGGCTCAGACCGGCACCGCAACCGAGTCGCGCGCAACCGCCGAGCCTTCGATGCGCGCTACCGGACCCCAGTGGTGGTGGCGTCCTGCCTGCTCTTTCCGGCGAATCTCGCCTTCGATGCGTGTGGCGGTCTGTTCCCCGCGCACTCCTCGCCGGACGGGGTCGCTGTGAAGGGCAACATCGCCTTCGTCGCGGAGAACGGCTCGGCGTTCGTCCAGAACCCGACCGCGACATCGTTCGGGTCGATCTGCGTACCGGTCGGGAGAACGTCTTCTGGCGCTCTCCGGTCAAGCACGACCCGCTCGGCGTCGCGCTCGGTTCGAACGGAGACCTCTACGTCCCTACGTGAGCGGCAAGATCGTGCGGTTCGAGCTGTAACCCGTTCGGCCTCGACGCGGTGTCCTAACGGGTCATCCGCAGATAGCGCTCGGACGCCGCCAATTGTCTCGTGCGCGTGAGGCGAGGACTCGTGTCGCTCATTCCGCGCTCGCCCCGGCACCTGGCCGCTCGCGGCGGCAGCTTGCTTGTTGTGATGAAGCTTCGCCTTCAGCTCCTCCACCTTCGCGTGAGGCTCCTCATGGTGCTTGTGCCGGGCCGTGAGCAGCCCGGGGCTCTGCTCGCTCAGCTCGGCCCGTTGGGTGTGTTGATCGGCACTCCGCCGCCGGCCATCCCGTGCCAGTCACCGTCGCCGATTGTCTGATGTGTACTGCGCGTCGGCCAGCGCGCGTCCTTCATCGAAATTGACGCGGTCAACTCGCGCCCGGCTGGTCGGCGTCCAATAGGCGGCCGACGCGCTGCTCAGATCCACAGGTTTTGGCGGGCCTCCGCGGCCCCTCGATGGCCGGCGAGTTGGTCCGACGTCGGAGACTCTCTACGTGCTCGCC